>JBJEJS010000159.1:0-2928 GCA_051878235.1 Candidatus Cryptobacteroides sp. | reverse complement strand
TTCACCCCCACGAAAGCCTTCCTGTCATCGGCGGACGGGTTGTAATTCACCTTGTAGTCAGTGTCCGCAGTAATCAGAAGCACGGCGGAATCAGCCCCCTCCACCTTCAGGACCCCGTCATCCACAGAGACTTCCCCTCCCTCGGCAAAGACCCTCATCCTCATCACGAACTCCATCCCGTTGCCTCTGAGCCGTCCCCTGAACACGACCCCGTCCCGGTCGTCCCGGCTGAACTTTCCGTCAACCAGCGGATTAGGGATGTAGGTTATTTCAAGATTCTGCTGTCCTCTCTTGGAGGCTTTGAACGATGCCGCAAACACATTTGAGGGATAAGAAATGAAATATTCACGATTGTGGCGCACCCCCTCGGCGGTGAAGCCCACCCTCACAAGGGCCGAGTCCAGAAGAAGTTCCCTGACATATCCGCTGACCGTCCCCTCGTCCAGGCCTGTCCTTATTTTGAATTCTCCTGCGGTCGTGAAACTCCCGAAACGGAAATTCTTCTCTTTGTCTGCGGGATATGGGACATTGCTGTCGAAATTGTGTGAAAGCGTCTCCCACGCCTCCCCGCGCCTTCCCCCTACAAGGGCTTCCCTGATTTGAGGGAGAAGATGCGAGGATTCCTTGTTCACATCCCAATATTCACGCGCTGACTGGACCGCTGCAGGACCTCCCCTCCAGAGGGTCTTCTCGTTGAATGTTATCCTTTCCGTCGAGATTGACCCGAAGACATTCGCCCCGAGACTCCCGTTCCCGACCGGCAGCGAACAGTTCTCCCATTCATAGTCGGTGTTTACCGCCGAGTCACCGGCCCTATCCAGATTCCGTGCCCCGCTCCAGGCGGTCGCGTCCGTCGATGTGCAGGGTTTGTCAAACCAGACGCGCCTGTCAGGGTTTTGAGCCTGAAGTGAGGGCAGATAAAGGAATATAGGAAAATATAAAATGACCGATATATATTTGGAATATTTGGGAATGGTGAATATTCCTTTCATTTTTCGACAAATTATAAATATTTCGACAAATTTATATATGACAAAAATAGGAAAATATATCAGACTCTGGTGATTTATTCCTTAAATTTGCGGGTCTCACTCAAAAATGACGCGGATGAAAAATATATTTTTCTCTTTTATCCTTGTCCTGTTTCCATTGTCCGTATTTGCACAGGATTATGACTGGGCAGGCGTGAACACGCATTGCTATGAGTTCCTTCCAGAGTATGACACTCCCGCCCCGAAAGGTTACAAGCCCTTTTACCTGAGCCATTACGGGAGGCACGGCGCGCGGACCGGAATAAAGGTCGGAGCGGCATACGACAATGTGATTTCCGTCCTGAAGACCGCTGCGGATATGAAGATACTGACCCCGTCAGGAGATTCGCTTCTGAATGAGGCCGTCCTTGTCGATGCCTGCCACAACGGGATGGAAGGCCGGCTCACGAGAGTCGGGGAGGCTGAGCATCAGGAACTTGCGAGGAGAATCTACAGCCGCTACACGCCCGTGTTCCGTGACGGATGCAAATATGTCAGGGTGGAGTCGAGCACAGTCCCGCGCTGCCTTGTGAGCATGAATGCCTTCACGACGGCCCTCTCCTCAATCCAGGGCGACCTGGAATACACATTCGACACGGGTGAGAAAGTTTTCGCCTACATCAACAGCAGTTGCTCGAAGACTGTCTCCAAAATCGTCAAGCAGAGGATAGACTCGCTCACGGCTGCCACAGTGACCGGCAACCTGCCGTTTTTCAAAAGGATATTCACCGATGTGGAGAAAGGCCTGGAACTCGTTCAGGACCAGGATGCCTTTCTGAAGGATGTCTGGACCGTGGCGCGTGAGGGAAAGGCTTCGGGTGTGGATGAGGACATCTACGGGTTTCTGCCCGGGGATGTCATAAGGAAATGGTGGGATGCCGAATTGAGGAGCATATATATGCGCCAGTGCAACTCCCTTGAATTCGGGGATGAGAGGATGGGCCTGACCGTACCTCTCGTCAGCGTGATTATGCGCCAGGCCCAGGAGGCCGTTCTTGGCGGGAAGGTAGCCGCCGACCTGAAATTCGGGCACGACTATCCGCTTCTTGCCCTTGCGTCCTATTTCGGCCTTGAGGGGGTAGGGGACAGGCTTTCGTTTGAGGACATCCCTCAGAAATGGTCTGACCCGATGATGATTCCTTTCGCCTCCAATCTCCAGATGGTCTTTTACAGGAACGCCCGGGGGAATGTCCTCGTGAAGTTCGTCTATAACGGACGGGAACGCCGCCTGCACGGCCTTGAGCCTGTGGCCGGCGATGACGGATCGGAGACACCATATTATAGATGGAACGATGTAAGGGAGAAGTTCACCCCGTCAGGGGACATCCTGCTGCCTGAGTGGACAGACCTTGAGAGGGGCGCGCAGTATGCAAATGTCAGCGGGGAAATCTACGGTGTCCCGCAGACGGTCTCCATCCTGCGTTACCCTGCGGGGGCTTTTGTCACGGACATAGCGGACGACCCCGGCCTTTATCCTGCGAAAAACCCTGAATATCCCCAGGCTGAGGACCCGATGAGGCCTTCGACTGTGACCAGCGGATTCTCCTCAAGATACGGGGCATACGCGGCAATCAACGGCAGTTATTTCAATGTCAGGACTTTGTATCCTGTGACATTCGTGCGGGACGGCAAGAGGGTCGAGGGACAGACCACGACAAAGGAGACCGCCAGGGTTGACGGCTTTGTCGCCACGGACGGGAAAGACATCCTCATCGCCCTCTCAGACACTGCCTCCTACATCCGCAATGCAAAAGGTATGAAGGACATACTTGCTGCGGGCCCTGTGCTTATGCTCGACGGGAAAGTCCGCACAGGATGGCCCTACAAGCCTTTTTACACTCTGAGCCATCCGAGGACTGTAATCGGAAAGGATGCCTCGGGGATGATTTATTTTATC
>JBJEJS010000158.1:0-15158 GCA_051878235.1 Candidatus Cryptobacteroides sp. | reverse complement strand
AGCCTTCAGGTAAGCGGCCTTAGGGCAGTTGCATTTGAGTGCTGAGGAAGCCTCGTTGAGTTTGCCGTTGAGGATGTAGGCAAGAGCCTTGTTCGTGCAGTTCTCTGCGTTCGCGAGTTTTGCGGCTGCGTCAGCATATTTGCCTCCCAGGATGTCAAGCACGCCCTGATTCTCCTTGGCTGCCTCGCTGCCTGATGCTGCGAAGTATTTTGCGGCCTCGTCATATTTGCCTTCCTGGAGGGCTGCCACACCCATTGCGTTGTTGTAGTCGGCATCCTTCTCGGAAACTTTCTCAAGAGCCTTCTTTGCCTTTGCGGTCTCGCCGGCCTTCAGGTAAACCACAGCGGTGTTGTAAAGGGCTGTGGCGCTGCCGAATTTCTCAGCTGCCTTGTTGTAGAGGGAAACCTTGTCCTCAAGTTTGGAAACGAGGGTTGCGGCACGAAGGAGTGCAGTCTCGTCGAGGATGTCGATGTTGTCCTCGATGAGGGCGAGGAGTTCCTCGCTGGTGTAGTTGGTGAACTCGACATTGGCGATGAACCTTGCACGGCGGAGGGCAGGAAGCACCTCTTTTGCGAGGGTCTTGTAAACAGCCGACATGTTCTTGATCTCCTTCTCACGGACAGCAGGGTCGCTGTACATTGAGAGCACGCGGATGATAAGGTCCTTGTCCTCGATGTCAGACTCGGCAACGAGTTCCTTGAAGCCTTCCCAGTCCTGTCCGATGCTCTGCACATTTACAGGAGCGTCAAGGGCGTTCTTCTTGGTCACTTTTGCGAAAGCCTTCTCGGCACTCTTTGAACGGCTGTCTGAAAGTTTGTCGTTGAGTTTCTGGCCGCCGTCAGGTGAGGCGTATGCCACGACATCCGTGCTGGTGATGTTCTTGCGGGAGTTCTCCTGAATTTCTGCAAGGGCAGCCTGGAAATCCTTGACTGACTTTGACTTGAGCTCGCTTCCGCGAACATTTGAACTGTTGATGGTGTAAAGGATCTGTCCCTCGGCGGTCTGCTTGATGATTTCCTGATATCCGTCAGCCTTGAGGTCAACACGGCCTGCCTTGTCAACAAGCATATAGGTAGTGTTGGCTCCGTCGGCCACCTTCTTTGAAGGAAGGTTGGTGGATTTCTTTCCGTATTTCACCACGCCCCTGAGTTCGAGGTAACATTTCTCCATTCCAGGCACATAGTTGAAGGAAACCTTCTTGGTGACGGTCGCCCCTGTTGATGGAACTGTCTCGTAGTTGTCCTTCACTTTCTCCCCCTGGAAATAGTAAGGTGCCATCTTGGCCTCTCCTCCTTCATACACAATCACAGGAGTGACTTCAAGAACGGCTTTAGGGTGGAAATATTTGTCAGGATAATTCACAGAAACATCTGCGTTGATTTTCCCGGCAACGACTTCAAGAACGGCAGGATTGCATTTCACGGTCACATTCTCTGCCTGCTCGGCCATCTTCTCCGGAGAGCTGCAGGCAACCGCAGCGAGTCCGAGCACAATGGCTGTCAATGATTTGATACCTTTGTTCATTATTCTATAATTAAAATGGTTAAATATTTTCCAAACAAACCGCGTACCTTAAACGGCATATATCGCGCAAATATAACTATATATTTTGAATTTTTCCGTCTTTTAAGTGCGTAATTCATCCCTTTTCTTTAACTTTGTGCCGTTATGACGAATCAGGAATTACAGACATTAAAAAATAAATTTGACATAATCGGCAACGACCCTGTGCTTAACAGGGCGTTGGAGATTGCCGTCGCCGTCGCCCCCACCGACCTGACTGTCCTGATCAGCGGGGAGAGCGGTGTCGGAAAGGAGAATATACCGAAAATCATTCACCAGTTCAGCCGCCGCAGGACAGGGAAATATTTTGCGGTCAACTGCGGGGCGATTCCTGAGGGCACCATCGACTCGGAACTGTTCGGACACGAGAAAGGCTCGTTCACGGGTGCGGGTGAGATGCGCAAGGGCTATTTCGAGGAGGCTGACGGAGGGACTCTCTTCCTTGATGAGATAGGGGAACTTCCGATGGCTTCTCAGGCGAAACTGCTCAGGGTGCTCCAGTCGGGCGAATTCATCAGGGTCGGCTCGTCCAAGGTGCTCAAGACCGATGTAAGGGTGGTGGCCGCCACCAATGTCAATCTGACATACGCCGTCGCCAAGGGCAAGTTCAGGGAAGACCTTTACTACCGCCTCAACGCAGTTCCAATCGTGATGCCTCCCCTGAGGGAGAGGAAAGACGACATCCATCTTCTGTTCAGGAAGTTCGCATCCGACTTTTCGGAGAAATACGGAATGGGCAAGGCTGTGCTTTCCGCTGATGCTGTGGCCCTTCTGAAAGGCTACAGGTGGCCGGGCAACATCAGGCAGCTGAAGAATGTCGCGGAGACGGTGTGCGCCCTTGAGACGCGCAGGATTGCCGCGAGGGAGGAGATCACCGCAGCAGTCCTTTCCGCCTACATCCCGAAGGATGACCCGAATGCCCTGCCTGTGAAGTCGTCCCATTCATCGGAGGATGCCCTGAATCCGGGGGAGAGGGAGGCGATAATCAGGATGATTTACCAGCTGCGCCAGGAGGTCGATTATCTGAAGGAGGTCATTTCAGGGAAAACCGCCCGCCCGTCGGCGTCCGTGCCGAGGATTGCGGCTTCCCGTGTCGGAGGATATGGGGAGCAGGATGAGCGTCCTGATGACCAGACCCAGGATTTTCTTGAGGAGCCCGTTCAGGGGAGTCCGATAGTGACACCTTATAATAACATATATCCGCAGGATGACGAGGGACCTGACGAGCAGGCCGCCGAGGAACTGTCAATCCAGAAGGCGGAGGAGGACCTCATCAGGAAGGCCCTCGAGAAATACGGCAACCGCAAGCAGGCTGCCGCCGAACTTGGCATATCCGAGCGTACCCTGTACCGTAAACTGAGTGATATGGGATACGGAAAAATGAAGGAGGCGAAAAAATGAGGACGAAACTGACAAGAATCCTGTCCGCCTTTGGTGTCGTGGCCGCACTCGCGGTGACGGGGATGATTCTCCGTTCCTGCGGGGTGTATTCCTTTACGGGAACATCCATCCAGCCGGATGTGAAGACGGTCACAATACCATATATGGAATATAAGGCATTGAGGGTCAACCCTTCCCTCAGCAACAGCCTTACCGAGGCGATGAAGGACAAGTTCCGCAAACTGACCAAACTGGAGCAGGTGGACGAGGAGGGGGACCTTGAGATAAGGGGTGAAATCGTGGGATATGATGTCAAGGCTATGGGAATCACAGCCAACGAGGTCGCCGCACAGAACCGCCTCACCATAAATGTGAAGATATATTTCACGAACAGGAAATATCCCGAGGAGGATTTCGAGAAGAGTTTCTCCTCATACGCGGATTTCGATTCCGCCCTCACCCTCGATGCCGTCGAGGCTGAGAAATGTGACGAGATAATCGAGAAACTGGTCGAGGACATCTTCAATGCAACTGTCGCCAACTGGTAAAGAAATGCCGCAAGATGGATTTGAATGAATATTCTATAGACAGCCTTTACGAGGTGATTGACGCACATCCCTGGTTCGGGGTGGCAAGGAGCGTGCTTGCGCGCAAGATGTGCCGCCTTGGCGGATGGAGCGACGGGGAATATGCCAACGCTGCCCTTTATGTGCCTTCAAGAAGCAAATTCGACAGGATGTTGTCTTCCAACGGGGAGACTTCCCTCCCGTCCCAGGAACTTCCTTCGCCTATACCGTCGTCGGCCAAGAAGGCGGTGGTGGTCGGAGGGGACTATTTCACACAGGAGCAGTATGACCTTATAAAAGAAGAAGGTTACGGCCGTTTCGGACTCGCCTCAGGAATCAATGCCGTTGCTGTGGAGACTGCCGCCGATGATGCCGTCCCTGAGGCTGCGGAGACGGATTCAGTCCGTGCGTCTGCCGTCGAGAACGATTTCTGCACGGAAACCCTGGCGGAGATTTACGCCGAGCAGGGCTATTATGACAGGGCCCGGGACATTTATTCAAAACTTCTTTTGGCATATCCGGAAAAAAATACTTACTTTGCAGCCCTTATTGAAAAACTTGATATTGTAAATCAAAAGTAATAAAAAGAATATGAATGTATTGTTTACTATTCTGACTGTGCTCGTGATCATCGCTGCGGTGCTCCTCACAATAGTCGTACTCCTCCAGAACTCAAAGGGAGGCGGACTTGCAAGCAACTTCGTGGCGGGAAACCAGACTTTCGGAGTGCGTCAGACCACAGACATCCTTGAGAAAATCACCTGGGTGCTCGTAGCCGTGATTTTTGTGGCTTCAATCTTCACGAACTTCACCACGACAGGTTCCGGAAAGAACGAGATGGACATCACAGAGAAGGTGGAGAACCTTGCCACAGAGCAGACTCCGCAGTTCCCGTCCGCTCCGGTAGCCACCGAGGAGGCTCCTGCCGCTGAAGAGGCACAGGGCGAATAATCCCGTTCAGGACTGTTCCTTTTCCTCTGACATTTTGTCAGAAAAGGGATATTGGAATATATTTTGACCATATGTCGTCTGTCCCGATGGACAGGCGGCTATTTTGCTGTCTGCCTGTTTCTGAGGGGAAATGAAAAAAGGAGAAGGCATATGGCAGAAAATAAATTTGAGAATCTTGAGAAGTTCGCGGTCAATCTGAATGAGAAGGCCGCGCAGGGAAAACTGGACCCTGTCATCGGAAGGGATGACGAAATCAGGAGAGTCCTTCAGATACTCAGCAGGAGGACCAAGAACAATCCTATTCTTGTGGGGGAGCCGGGAGTCGGCAAGACGGCCATCTCGGAGGGAATCGCCCAGAAGATTGTGGACGGGCAGGTCCCTGAGAACCTGAAGAGCAGGAAGATATATTCCCTTGACCTGGGTGCGCTCATAGCGGGGGCGAAATATCAGGGTGAATTTGAGGAAAGGCTCAAGGGGGTTGTGAAGGAGGTGGTCGAAAGTGACGGTGAGGTCATCCTTTTCATCGACGAGATCCACACCCTTGTGGGTGCGGGAAGGTCGTCCGGAGCGATGGATGCCTCAAACATCCTCAAACCTGCCCTCGCGAGGGGTGAACTGAGGACCATCGGCTCGACCACACTTGACGAGTACCAGAAGTATTTCGAGGCAGACAAGGCTCTTGAGAGGCGTTTCCAGATGGTGATGGTGGACGAGCCGTCTCCTGCGGAGTCCATCTCCATACTGAGGGGCCTGAAGGAAAGGTACGAGAATCACCACAAGGTGAGCATACAGGACGACGCCCTCATCGCCGCCGTCGAACTTTCGCACCGTTACATCACCAACCGCTTCCTGCCGGACAAGGCGATAGACCTTGTGGACGAGGCCGCCTCGAAGTTGAGGTTGGAGATGAATTCCGTGCCTGAGCCGATAGACGACCTCAACAGCCGTATCCGCCAGTTGGAAATCGAGAGGGAGGCGATCAAACGCGAAGGGGTTTCCCTGAAGATGGACAAGATCAAGGAGGAACTCGCGCAGTTGAATTCCGACAGGGATGTCCTGATGAAGAAATGGGAGGAGGAGAAGAAGATCCTCTCCGAACTTCAGGAGACCCGCAGGCAGATGGAGGAGTATAAGATCCAGGCGCAGAACGCCGAGAGGGCGGGTGACTACGGGAAGGTGGCGGAACTCCGCTACGGCAAGATGGCGCAGGCGAAGGAGCAGATAGAAGCCTTGACCCGCAGGCAGGCCGACATCAAGGACCCTATTATAACGGAGGCGGTCACTCCGGAGGACATCGCGGAGGTTGTCGCCAAATGGACGGGCATACCTGTCAAGAGAATGCTTGAGAGCGAGAGGGAGAAACTCCTGAGGATGGAGACCGAACTGCACAAGAGGGTGGTCGGTCAGGACCAGGCGATTGAGGCCGTCTCGGATGCGGTCCGCAGGTCCCGCGCAGGGCTCCAGAACGAGAGGAGGCCTATAGGCTCCTTCCTGTTTATGGGCACGACGGGAGTCGGCAAGACCGAACTGGCCAAGGCTCTCGCGGAGTTCCTTTTCAATGACGAGAATATGATTACCCGTATTGATATGAGCGAATATCAGGAGCGGCATTCAGTCAGCCGTCTTGTCGGCGCGCCTCCGGGATATGTGGGCTATGACGAGGGCGGACAACTGACCGAGGCCGTGCGCAGGAAACCATATTCCGTAGTCCTTCTGGACGAGATTGAGAAGGCCCATCCGGATGTGTTCAACATCCTCCTCCAGGTGCTTGACGACGGCCGTCTGACCGACAACAAGGGGCGCACGGTGGATTTCAAGAACACCATACTGATAATGACCTCCAATGTCGGAGCGGATGTGATTCAACGGTATATGGAAACCCTTCCTGATGCCACAGGTGCCTCTGCGGCTGATGCTGACGCTCTCCGCCGCCGCAAGGCGATGCTCTCCGACTGCAGGAGGGAGGTTGTGGACATACTCAAGCAGACGGTCCGTCCCGAGTTCCTGAACAGGATTGACGAAATAATAATGTTCGAGCCTCTGAGCAGGAAAGATGTCAGGGATATACTTCATCTGCAGATGGATGACCTGCGCAGAAAGTTGTCCGCAAACGGGGTGGATGTCAGGTTCACCGCAGAATTCGAGGATTATATGACCGAAAAGGGCTACGAGCCCGCCTACGGCGCGCGTCCAGTAAAGCGTCTTATGCAGAAGGAACTTGTGAACCTTCTGGCAAAGGCTGTCCTCGACGGCAGGATCCGCCGCGACTCCGTCATAGAGGTCTCCGCTTCGGAGGAAGGCATTGTGCTGAGGAATGTCTGAGTCCCGCCGCATCGGCGTATGTCCGCACCCTGGGGACGGACACAAATGCGGATGTTTTTTAGAGTCCGGTTTCTTGGAAGCCGGACTTTTTTTTGTACCTTTACGCGGTTTTTACCGACAAATCGTAATTATTAACAATAAAACACATCAAAATGAACAAAAAAGGTAATGTCCTCGCGATTGTGGTCATGTTCGCACTTTTCTTTATGATCGCATTCGTGACAAATTTCGCGGGCTCAATGGGAGTCATCGTCACCAACCAGTTCGGGGCCAGCAAGGCGCTGTCACAACTCGGGACCCTTGCAAACTTCATTGCATACGCTTGTATGGGTGTTCCGGGAGGTATCATCCTCAAGCGTAAGGGCTACAAGTTCACCGCCCTTCTTGCAGTCATCATCGGTCTTGCCGGTGTGGCGGTACAGTGGATTTCCGGACCTGCCGAGTCTTTCCTCGTGTATGTCATCGGAGCGTTCATCGCAGGATTCTCAATGTGCCTTCTCAACATCGTTGTGAACCCTATGCTCAACACCCTCGGCGGTGGTGGAAATGCCGGTAACCGTCTCATCCAGCTTGGTGGCTCCTGCAACTCCATCGGAGGAACGATTGCACCTATCCTCCTGGGCTATCTCGTCGGTGGAAATGTCCAGACAGCCACAGTGAAGGACGCTGCTCCGGCAATGATAATCGCAATGGCAATCTTCGCCCTTGCCGCCCTTATCATCGCCCTTACAAAGATTCCTGAGCCTCATATGGAAACTGCTGAGGAAAAGGCTGCACGCAAGGCGGGAAATGTCGCAAAGGACCCTCACGGACCTCTCTCATTCCGTCACTTCGTCCTCGGAGCGGTTGCAATCTTCTTCTATGTGGGTATTGAGGTCGGCATTCCTAACACGGCAAATGTGTACTTCTCCGGTCTTGACTGGGTCGGACCTGCCCTTACCGGAACAATGATCGGCGCATATTGGTTCTGTATGATGCTCGGCCGTCTTGCTGGCGGTGCCATCGGAGGAAAGGTGTCCTCAAAGTCAATGCTCGCGGCGACTTCAATCGCAGCCATCTTATTCATCATTGCCTTCATCTTCACCCCTGAAGCCGCGAAGATAGCGATGTTCGGCAAGGAACTTCCTGTAGCCCTCATCTTCATCGTCCTCTGCGGACTCTGCACTTCTGTGATGTGGGGCTCAATCTTCAACCTTGCAGCAGAGGGACTCGGAAAATATACTGCGACTGCATCCGGAATCTTTATGGCGCTTGTATGCGGCGGCGGTATCATCCCATTCCTCCAGAACCTTCTTGCCGACTCAATCGGCTCGATACAGAGTTACTGGCTGCTCGTGGCTTGCCTTGCCTATCTGGTTTACTACGCCGTTGCAGGAAGCCGGAATGTGAACAAGGACATTAAAGTTGACTGATTATGGCACAGGGAATATATGTGGTCGGAATCGACATCGGAGGACAGACCACAAAACTTGGCGTGGTTGACGCAAGGGGAACTGTCCTTTCGCAGACCGTCATCAGGACGGACAACCACGATGAGGTTGAGAAATATGTCGATGAACTTGCTGATGCCCTCCACAGAATCATCAGCGAGTCCGGGACAGAAGGCAACATCAGGGGAATAGGTGTGGGTGCCCCTAACGGGAACTACTACACCGGAACCATCGAGAACGCCGTTAACCTCTCCTGGGGCGGAAGCAGGACAATCCCGTTTGCAAAACTCCTCACGGAGAGGATGGGCGGGCTTCCTGTAGCCCTGACTAATGACGCCAATGCGGCCGCTGTGGGAGAAATGACCTACGGAGCGGCAAGGGGTATGAAGAACTTCATAATGATCACCCTTGGAACAGGAGTGGGAAGCGGTATCGTCATCAACGGTGAGGTCGTTTACGGACACGACGGTTTTGCAGGCGAACTCGGACACACCTGTGCGGTGCGCAACAACGGCCGTACCTGCAACTGCGGAAAGACAGGATGTCTTGAGACTTACGCTTCCGCAACCGGAGTGACCAGGACCGCCCGCGAATGGCTTGAGATGACCGACGAGCCTTCAACCCTCCGCAGCCTTGATGTCATTTCCTCAAAGGATGTCTATGACGCGGCAAGGGAAGGAGACAAACTCGCCCTCAAGATATTCGATTTCACAGGAAAGATGCTGGGACGCTCATTCGCCGATTTCGTGGCATTCAGCGCACCTGAGGCCATCGTCCTCTTCGGAGGTCTCGCAAGGGCAAAGGAATTCCTCGCAAAACCGATTGAGGATGCGATGAATGAGAATCTTCTCCACCTCTGGAAGAACAAGATCAAGATTGTCTTCTCCCAGTTGAAGGAGTCGGATGCAGCCATCCTCGGCGCTTCCGCCCTCGCTTGGGAACTCTGATAAGGCGTTTATTTAATAAAGTCATCCCACCTTCTTGGTCGGGATGACTTTTTTTGCCTCTGCTATCGATTATTGCTATATTTGGACTGACTGAAAATTTTTGGCTATGAAATTTGACACATCCCTACTGCTTCTGCTGATACCGCTTGTGGGAACATCCTTGGGGGCAGGTTGCGTGTTCTTTATGCGGAAATCCCTGAAATCCTCCGTCGAAAGGGGGCTGTCAGGCTTTGCCGCAGGCGTTATGGTGGCGGCCTCAGTATGGAGCCTGCTGATTCCCGCGATGGAGATGCCTTCATCCTCTGCGCTGTTTTCAATAGCCACAGTCGTGGCAGGCTTCTGGGCAGGCATACTTTTTCTTTTGCTCCTTGACCACATAATCCCCCACCTCCACAATCACGGGCAGGAGGATGAGGGCCCCAAGAGCCGCTTGAAGCGGACCACAAAACTCGTCCTTGCCGTGACCCTCCACAACATTCCAGAGGGAATGGCTGTCGGGGTCACCTACGCCGGCTGGATGAGCGGCAATGAGGTGATGACCTTCAGCGGGGCCCTCGCCCTTGCAATAGGAATAGCCGTCCAGAATTTCCCTGAAGGTGCAATCATCTCAATGCCCCTGCGCGCGGAAGGGGCATCGAAATCCCGCGCATTCCTTTACGGAGTCCTCTCAGGTGTGGTCGAACCCCTGGGAGCCTTGCTGACCGTCCTGCTTGTGGGTTTCATACCCCCGTATATGCCTTTCCTCCTGAGCCTCGCCGCAGGTGCGATGATGTATGTCGTGGTCGGGGAACTCATTCCGGAGATGGCCTCAGGCAGCCATTCCAATGTCGGCACAATTATGTTCGCCGTCGGCTTCTCCCTGATGATGGCCCTTGATGTGCTTTTGGGATGACCGTAGTCCTTTCCTAAAATCAGGGCCAACCATTTGTACTGGAAAAAGCATCTCCCCGGTACTGGACAGGACCGTCGTACCGGGGAGAAATGGCTAAGAACCGGTTTATATCCGTCAGGCGTTATCGGAGTTGTGGATTTCTTGCTCCAGGCATTCCAGGCATTCCCGGCTTGCCTTTCCGTTTGTTCTTCTCGTTCATAAGTTTCCGCTGTATCTGGTCTTCCACATCATACAGACGGCTCAACTGCCCGGGTTTCAGCACGGCGGCAAATTCATCCACATATTTCAGTCTTACCGCCTGCGCTCTCTGCTGACGTTCGATGTGCTCCTTTGTCCTTGCGGCAGCCTCTTCTGAAGTGGCAGGACGCTCCTTGTCCTTTTGCCTGGCTCCCACTGCGGCACGCATCTCCCCGCTGTATTGTTTGTAAATTGGAATAAAGGCGTCGCGCTGGCTGTCGGTCAGTTCAAGCCTATAGACAAATTCACGGATTTTTGCGTCAAAATACTTCTGGTTGACCTCCTCCGCCTTCTCCTGACAAAAAGCCGCGAGGGCGGAAAAACATAAAAGAATGGTTAAAAAAATCTTTTTCATAAAATTTTATTTTTTTGTGCAGGATTTTCTGCCTGCGTGTTTTGTGTCAATGACATTCCGGAATCCGATTGCATATTAAAGATGTCCCTTGTCGTGAAATGTTAAATCGGGAAAAATTATTTTTAGGGTGGAATGGGCTTGTCGGGATTTTTGCTAATTTTGTGAGACGAAGCGAGGCTACCCGGCATAGACAATTTATTTTCTGAATGATTGACAGGAATTGTCATTGGCGGGGCTTTGTGGGATTGTAGGCAAGGATTATAAAAATTACTATGATTATTTATCGCAACACTAAAGCGGGATTCGTAGATGATGTAAGGAGTAATAATATTGCTTCGATCATAGAAAAAGAATTTGAATTGCATCATATTCCTCATAACAATGATGCCGAGTATCGCAGTTGGGCTAATTCAATGCAATATTTGAGAAATGTAGTTGATGTTCCGGAAATCGATAACCTATGCCAGATAGCAATTGAATACCAGATTCCACTCACCTCTAAAAGGGTTGATTTCCTCATATCAGGAGTAGATGAATTGAACCGTAACAATGTGGTGGTAATAGAACTAAAGCAATGGGAGACAAGCGGAAAAACTTCCAGGGCGGATGTCGTTACCGCATTCACGGGCGGTGCCGACAGGTCAGTAGTTCACCCATCTTATCAGGCTTATTCATATGCGAAGACAATAGAGAACTTTAACGAAAATGTACAAAAATATCGCATTTCCCTTCATCCTTGCGCTTATCTTCACAATTATAAAGAGTCCAACAGGTCCAACATAGATTGTGCGTTATATAAAGAGGCGTTGGAAATGGCTCCTGTATTCTTGGAAAATGACACGAGTAAACTTTCAAAATTTGTCTCTGGATTTGTTAGAAAAAGGGGGGAACTGGATCTGCTTTTTATAATTGAAGATGGAAGATTAAGACCGGCAAAAGCTCTACAGGATGCCCTTGGATCAATGTTGAAAGGGAATCAGGAGTTCTATTTGATAGATGAGCAGAAAGTCGCTTTTGAAACAATTAGAAAATTGGTTCATAACTCATTAAAAGAGGGCGCGAGTTCAAAATATACGATTATTGTCGAGGGTGGTCCCGGAACTGGGAAAAGCATTGTTGCCATACAATTGTTAAGTGACCTTATACGTAGTGGATATACTGCCAATTATGTAACTAAAAATGCTGCACCACGCAATGTGTATTTTGAAAAATTGCGTCGGGACGCATATAAACAAAATTACATAAGGACATTGTTCAAAGGATCAGGTTCTTATTTTGATGCGGGGAAGAATATATTTGACTGTTTGATAGTTGATGAGGCACATCGTCTTCAAATGAAAAGCGGGATGTTTCAGAATCTTGGTGAGTGCCAGGCAAGGGAAATCATTCACGCGTCAAAGGTTTCCGTATTTTTTATTGATGAGGATCAGGTGGTTACAACATCGGATGTAGGCAGTGTTGATTTGATAAAGGACTGTGCCGAGAAAGAAGGAAGCCATTTGATTTATGGAAGGGATATTAACCTTGTTTCACAGTTCAGATGTAACGGCAGTGACGGGTATCTGGCGTTCCTTGATGATGTGCTCGGAATCCGAGAAACGGCTAACACGGAAATGGATATTGATTATGACATTCGCATATTTGACAGTCCGACAAAGATGCGGGAATCTTTGCGTGAGAAAAACAAAGTGGCCAATAAGGCTAGAATGATTGCCGGATATTGTTATGATTGGGTCAGCAAAAATGATAAGAATCAATTTGACATAATTCTTCCCGACGGTTTTAAAGCCCAATGGAATTTTAGTGACACCAATACATGGGCTATAGATGAGGACTCATTTGAGCAGGTTGGATGTATCCACACATCACAAGGGTTGGAATTTGATTATGTGGGAGTTATAATCGGAATGGATTTAATATTCAGGAACGGGGAAGTATGTACAGACTTCACGGCAAGATCAAAAACAGACAAATCTCTCAAAGGCATAAAAACGAGCAGGAACTATCAATTGGCAGATAGGATAATTCGCAACACATATAAGACTATTTTATCCCGTGGGCAGAAAGGCTGTTTCATATATTGCGAAGATGCCAATCTCCGTAAATATCTCTTAAAGCGTCTGCAAGTCCAACAATAGTTGTCTGAAAATTGCCGAATCTTTAATTTTGCCAGGATAAAAAAGCCGGCAACGGCTGCGGTTTCTTTACGGAAAGTTACTTATAGGTAAAATCACGAATGATAAGAGGATGACATTCAAACTGAGCCATCCATTAACCATTATACGAATAAATCATCAAGTGTCACCTGTGATTGAACCGTATCTTGATAACTATTGCGTTTAATCCCATTTGTCGTTATCATCGTCAGGTGGACGGGGTAATTAGTGTCGGTCTCTTCGATGAAGGTGCTCAATTTATTCTGAAGAACCGTATTGTAGGTCTTTGTAATTTCGTATTCGCCATTACTCCATTTGATTTCACATATATTAATTACTTTGTCAGCCCTTTCAATTATCAGGTCAATCTGAGCACCATCCTTGTCGGATCTGTACCTGTCGCTTCTCCAAGCACAGACACTGGTAGAAATGCCGGAGATGCCCAACTTATGTTTAATCTGTTCTATATGAGAAAAACATAAACGCTCAAATGCGAGTCCGCACCAAGTCCTTACTGATTGAGAATTGATGTTGTGCGACCACCAAGAATAATCCTGAGATTTATTCTTTTTTAAGAATCTGAAATAGAACAAAGTATAACAGTCTGTCAACTGGTATATCGAGCCACGTTTCTTTTTATTGAAGGCATTGTATACCCGGATGAAGCCACACTGCTCCAATTCCTCCAAAAAGGAGCTCAAAGCACCGTTGTTTTCGATGCCGAAATCCTCAATAAGGTCATTTCGGGTAAGACCGGACGCTTTTGTTCCCAAAGCCATTACAATCTTCTTATATTGCTCAGGATTCTTGAATAATGAATCATATAATTCATCATACTCTCCGTACAACTTGGCTTCAGGAGAAAAGAACAGGTGATCGATACTCTGTGCCGCACTCATCCCATTTCCAAGGAGAGACCAATAATATGCCACTCCTCCAAGCACCATATAGAGCAAGCCTATTTGTTCCCTGCCAAACTTCAGTCCCCGGCTCATACAATAGAGTTCGCACTCACGGAGTGTGAATGGCCTAAGTGGTATTTTTTCTGTAACTCGGTTATGAAGCCCGCCTTTATTCTTGAATACCTTCTTGATTATCCAAGAAGTTGCACTTCCGCAGATAATCAGGAGGATATCCTTTCTGGCTGAGGCCCAACTATTCCAGAAAAACTCAAGTTGGGTGACGAATCCTGATTTGGGGGTATCCATCCAAGGCACTTCATCAATGAAAATCACCTTCTTCTTTTTTCGGGATTTGTTGATTACTACTTTCAGGGCATTGAAAGCATCAAGCCAATTGGCCAACTTCGGGCAGTCCGTGTATCCCGCATCAATGAGTGAAGAGCGGAAAGCTGTCAGTTGTCCTTTCATTCCTGTCTTGGCCAATCCGGAGTGCTGGAATGTAAAATTATAATTGAAAGTCTCTCTGACAAGGAATGTCTTACCTACTCTGCGGCGTCCGTAAACCACTAAGAATTCAGACAGCTCAGATTTCGCTTTATTAAGGAGCAAATCACGCTCATACTCTCTGCCAATCATATTTATAATCTTTTTGCAAACATAATTATAATTTGCGTTATCTGCAATAATTTCCAAGATAAAGCAAATTATAATAAACTCTAAAAGGTTGATTATGTTGGATATAATCATTACGGTTATCCGGTGTACCAAACCTGTGCAAATTGTGATGACACGGGAGTGGTATTACTGCCTGTTCAATCTCCTTCATTTCGAGGTGATAAAAAAGTTAAAGTAACAGAGCCCCTGTAAACACAAAGGATGTCATTGTGGCGCATACATTGGATATCAGTCAACTTCAGGTATTTATCATGGGAGATGTTAAAGTTCTGATGGGTGGGGACACACTTGTAACCATTCTCCAGAAGAACAGGGATTAAACTAACTATATAACTCATACTACCGAGAGCCGCAGCAATGCGGCTCTCGATTTTTTTACGGGAATCCCGGAGTCAGGCTTTCTGGTTTTCTTTGATGCGGAACTGTCTCTGTTTTTCCTGTGCTGGATTGCGGAGGGCGGAAGACTTGAGGGGGTAGGCGCGGTCCACATCGCCGGTGAACTCGGTCTCTATGGGTTTGTCGCGGACACCTCCTTGGTGATGATTTTAAAGTGTGACATTGTCGTTGAATTTTGAGTTGAAGTCGAATAGGATGGCTTGCCTTTGCAAACAATTTGAAGCTGACGGCCTTTGGACTTTCTCTGTATAAACCGTTACGGGAATTCCTCTCTCTCCGGGATTTCGTCGCGCCGTTGGCGCTCCGACATCCCTCCCCGCCTGCGGCGGGGCGGGTAATGTGGACATAAATGGTTGGTGACAGTGACAAAAGTGGTTGGTGACAGC
>JBJEJS010000157.1:0-2967 GCA_051878235.1 Candidatus Cryptobacteroides sp. | reverse complement strand
GACACATACAATTACTTTTATGAAAATCGTTTCATAAAAGCTTTGATATGATAGAAAAAGTCAGACGTTCCAGATGCCCGAAATGTGATTCTCTGAATGTAATAAAGTGGGGTACTCAATGTGGTTGTCAACGATTCAAATGCAAAGACTGCGGCACCTGTTTCACCCCGAAACGTCCGGACGCCAGCCTGTCCAATCGGTTTGTATGGTTTCGCAAATGGATATCAGGGAAGCAGCGTATAGAAGACATCGCGCGTGAAAGTGGATACAGTTCCAGACAGCTCCGCCGTTGGTTTGATGAGTGTTTGTGTAATGCTCCAAAGTGGAAGATACAACATAGAGAAACCTACCGAGTGCTGATTGACGGTACCTGGTTTGATGACCAATGCTGCCTTGTCGTGTACAGGGATGCGGTGTCCAAATCAACGATATATTACCGCTTTGCCGAGAACGAGAACGAGCATGAGATAATCAAGGATCTTCAGGCATTCAAGACAATGCGCCTGCGCATATCCAGCTTCACCACTGACGGAGGGTACGACATCATACGGGCAATCAAATATGTCTATCCTCACACACCCAGGCAAAGATGCGTTGTGCATATAGAGCGTGAATGCTTGACATGGCTCACTCAACATCCTAGAACATCTGCCGGCATTCTCCTAAGGCGTCTTGTGTGTCAGATCAGCCATATAAAGACAGCCAATGACAAACTGTACTGGATAAAAGAACTGAACAAATGGCATGAGAACTATGAGGAGTTCATATCGCAAAAGTCTGTCAACAAAGAGACGGGAGAAATGACATATACGCACGACAATATCAGGAGGGCTTATATACATCTGCATCGAGCAATACCAGATATGTTCAAATACATTGATGAGCCAGATGTCCCTAAAAACACAAACAGTTTGGAATCATTCTTCGGACATCTGAAGGACAACCTAAGGATACATAGGGGACTGTCACGGGAACATCAAAAGAACTTCATCAAATGGTATATATACTTCGCGGATGAAAAGAAGAAAAAATAGAGTGACAAAAGCAGTCGGCACCAACTGCTTTTGTCACTCTCACCAACTATTTGTGTCCACATTACCTTGTTCCCCGCGGCTTCGCCTTCCGTATTTGACTCGTCAAATACACGGCTCCCGCCGTCGGGCTGATGCACGATTATATACACAGAGAAAAGAGACATCCAAGGTTGGATGTCTCTTTTTATTATTTCTGGATTTTATCCTTTCCAGGGAAACCGCCCTTGGGACCTCCGCCCTGATGGAGTCTGTGAATCTGCTCCCGGCGGAATTTCTCTTCGGCAAGATAGAGGCGTGCCACCTTCTCTGTCGAAAGGATTTTCAAGAAGCCGTTGAGCTGGTTCTTTTCGAGTGATGCCTCGCTGCCGATGGCATCCAGGTATGACTCAAGGAGAGAAGAAAGTTCCTTGTCGGATTTCCCGTCTGAAACTGCCTGTTCCAAAGCCCTATATGCCTGCATCACCTCAAAGTGGGACTTGTCACGCTCCTCCCAGCCCTGATTGTAAACCGGCCAGAAGACCTGCGCCTCTTCCGGGGTCAGGGAAAGTTCATTGGTGAGGAAAGCGATTTTTTCGCTTTTCATCCTGTCTTTCCATCCTTCATCGCGCTTTCCCCTGCCCTCCTGGGCAAAAGAAGGGATTGCCATAAACAGGACGGCGGCAGCCACAAGGGTTTTCAAGAAATCAGAAGTTTTCATACTATCAAAGGTTTTCATCGGTTTCATATACCGTAAATTATTCAGTTACCATATTCTCTATATCGACTCCGTTGTAGATGAGATATTCCGCGATGTCATCCGGGGTAATTTCCTCAAAGTCGTAATTTCCTGCGTAATAAATCATATCAGGGTCCGTCACCGGTATGATGTCAAGATATGACATATCTGCATATACGCCATCCTGGGCATCCGTCGGAGACAGGACCCTCAGAAAGAGCGAGCCGGCACAGAGTATCATCGCGAACATTGCAGCCATCGCGAGATACGGGGCAATCCGTGAACGGAGGTCCCTTGAGACGGAAATCCGCTCGTTCACGGAACGGTTCACTCCCTCAAAATATCCATCCGGAGTTGTGAAAGGCATCTTCTTCAGATCCTCTGAAGTTCTCAATATATCTTTTTCAATATTTTCCATCGTCATATTAGACACCTTAAAAACAAAAGGTTAAAAATATTTTTCAAGTTCTGCCTTTATTTTGATGTAGGCGTGGTGATACGAGGCCTTCAGAGAGCCGGAGGATGTTCCGGTTATCCGTGATATGTCATCGTAACTCAGGTTGTCGAAATAGCGGAGGATGAAGACCATACGCTGTTTCGTGGGGAGTTTCTGGATTGCCTTGTGGAGTTGACGCTGCACCTCGTTCCCGTTGAAGAAAGGGTCATCGTCCAGTTTGCGGCAAAGACTTTCGTCAAGAGGGACGGCAAAGGCAAGGGCGGAGCGGACCTTCTTCTTTCGGAGGAAATTCAAGGTCTCGTTGGTGGCGATTCTGTACACCCAGGTATAAAGACGGGATTCCTCCCTGAACGAATCCAGGGAGGTCCATATCTTCACAAATGTCTCCTGAAGCAAGTCATCGGCATCCTCGTGGGAACAGGTGAGACGCCTGATGTGCCAGTAAAGACGCTCTTTGTAGGAGTCAACAAGGGCATTGAAAGCCTCCTCCCGCCTGCCCGAGCGGTACAAGGTCATTATCTCCCCGTCAGACAGAATCACTTTCTTGAGATTGCCTTCAGGGCAGATTCGGCGATGTGCTCCGCGTCAAGCCCGTATGCGCGCATCAGTTCGGCAGGGGTCCCGCTCTGGCCGAACCTGTCATTTCCGTTGACAAATTCCACCGGCACAGGGCAGTGAGCGGCGAGAACTCCGCTGATGAGTTCTCCGAGACCTCCTGTCTGGTTGTGTTCCTCGGCGCAGACCACAGCACCTGTCTTGGA
>JBJEJS010000156.1:0-2978 GCA_051878235.1 Candidatus Cryptobacteroides sp. | reverse complement strand
CAAGTGCTTTTCAGGAAGGGAACTGAACTCGCCAAGAAATGCCAGGTGACGGCCTCCTCTGCCGAGTCATTCACCATATCCCTTCCCGAGGGACTGGAGAATGCCGTATATACCATATATATAAACAGGGGAAAGGAACTGAAGGAGATGGGACAGATGAAAGTGGTCCTCACGGACGGAATCGCTCCCGAGGAAGGCTGCAATGTCTATGGAAAAGTCACCTGTAACGGTGTCGGGGTGCCGGATGTTGTCATCTCCGACGGTTTTGAGGTGGTCAGGACCGATGCGGACGGTGTCTATCAGATGGCTTCGAAGAAATATTACAAATATGTCTTCATCTCAGTCCCGAGCGGATATGAGACCGGTTGCATCGGAGTGATGCCTATGAACTACACCAAACTGAGCTATGGGGAGGAAGAGCCTGAAAGGGTTGATTTCACCCTTTATGATGCGGGGGACCAGTCAAATCACACGATGCTTGTCCTGGGCGACATCCACCTCGCAAACCGCTGTGACGACAAGTTGCAGTTCGCAAAATTCACCGATGATGTGAACAAGTACCTTGCGGCTCACAAGGGGGAGAAGGTCTATGCCCTGACCCTCGGTGATATGACCTGGGACCGCTACTGGTACGAGAGGACTTACCAGTTCGAGAACTATGTTGATGACATCAATGACATCAAGGGGCTGACAATATATCATCTGATCGGCAACCACGACCACGATATGAAGTCTGCGGGCGACTATTCAACCATACTGAGGTTCATCGATGTGATCGCTCCTGACTATTACTCGTTCAATGTCGGCAAGGTGCATTATATTATGCTTGACAATATCCTCTGCACGAATGACGGCTCGGGCACTCCTGAGAGCCGCACATACAAATGCTCACTGACGCAGGAAGAGATTGACTGGCTGAAGAAGGACCTCTCTTTCGTCCCAGAGGATATGGAGATTGTTGTGGCTATGCACGCTGCGACCTACAGTCTCGATGCGGCATCCAAGCAGTCATTGAAGGACGCCTTTTCGGGGCGTTATTTCCACGCGGTCACAGGGCACTCCCACTTTGTGGCCGAACAGCGTTACGAGGAGTTCATCGACCACAACTGCGGTGCGGTCTGCGCCTGCTGGTGGCAGACTTATTACAACACTCCGGGAATCCACATCGGGACGGACGGGACCCGTGGAGGATATATGGTGTTCAATATGGAAGGAAGGAACATCAGGTGGCAATACAAACAGACAGGAGGCCCGGCCGATGTGCAGTTCACGACCTATGACAGGAACAACATAAACCTCTCATCAAGCATCTGGATGCAGGATGCCCCTGAGGCAAACAGGACGGCATTCGACAAGCGTGCGGGCCTGTGGTCTGTCGAGAACAAGGACAATGAGGTCTATCTGAACATCTGGAACTGGGGCGGCGGATGGAGCATCGATGTGAAGGAGTGTATGCCTGACGGAAGCAAGAGGAGCCTGGAGCCGGTGTCGGTCAACACCACCGCATACGACCCTCTGCATCTGTTCTCCTACACTTTGCCTGCAATGAAGAAGAATGTCAGCGCCTCATTCCTGACCGGAGACAGCCACCATATGTGGAAAGTTACGGCTTCAAGTCCTTCCACAACCCTTGAGATCAAGGTCACGGACATCTTCGGAACGGTTTATTCCGAGACAATGACAAGACCTAAACCTTTCAATGTAGAGACCTACAAGCAGTGGTGACCCCGGTCTCCCCTGCTATGGTATCCTAAAAAACATCTGCTTCAGAATTTCCCGAGGACAATTCTGAAGCAGATGTTTTTTTCACAGGATCCTATTCGCAACGGACGGAGATGGTGGAGGCAGGAAGTCCCCTGCCCTTGACCGTGAGTGTCATTTCCCCAACTGATGTTCCGCCCTGGAGGATGACCGTAAGTTTTCCGCTGAAAGCCTGCATCGAGCGGGACTGGAACGGGGTGAGGCAGGTCGGGTCGCCATTGGCCGCAGCCTTGAATGAGCCTTCCCCCGAAACGCTGAAAGAAAGAAGGTCCGAGGCGGAAGGACAAAGATTCCCGTCCTTGTCGACAACAGAGACAGTCACATAAGCGAGGTCCTTCCCGTCAGCCGAGATGACGGTCCTGTCGGCCTCCAGCACAAGATGATGTGCACGGCCGGCCGTGCGGACAGTCTTGCGGCCCTCAATCCGGCCGTCACTTCCGTAAGCCACCACCTCAAGTTCTCCCGCCGCATACGGCACATCCCACATCAGACGGTAGCGAGGCTCGTAATCCCCTTTCTTCAGACCGAGGGACTTCTCCTGGACCTGTTTGTGACGCACTCCAAGGCTTTTCCCGTTCAGGAAGAGTTCCGCAGACGGAGAGTCTGTGAACACGTGGACAGGTATCTCCTTGCCCTCCATCCCCTTCCAGTTCCAATGAGGAAGGATGTGCAGGGTGTGCTCCGAAGTGTTCCACTGGCTGCGGAACAGATAGAAACGGTCCTTCGGAATCGAGGCAAGGTCTATGATGCCGAACATCGAACTGTGGTTTGGCCAGGCATCGTTGTCGTAAGGTGTAGGCTCCCCGAGATAGTCGAATCCTGTCCAGACAAACTGCCCTATCACCCAAGGATAGTCATCCTGCATCGAAAAGTCAACATCGGGTATGTTGGACCAGTTGCAGGCATCCAGTTCATAGGCATTGGACTGGTGGTCGGCATCGGAGGTGCTGAATCTCTTGACGGCAGGAAGTTTATAGACTCCTCTCGAACTGACGGTCGAGCCCGTCTCGCTTCCAAGGACAAGTCCCTGTCCCACTGCATCATACACCTTCAGATAATCCCACGGATGGTAATTTATGCCGACGATGTCGTAAGTGTCGATGAAACCGTTCGCAAGCGATGCCTTGACATAATTCAGCCCGCAGGTCACAAGACGGGTCGGATCCTCCCTGTGGCAGATGTCCTGGAGGAACTTTCCTGTCTTCCATCCGTCATCC
>JBJEJS010000155.1:0-2983 GCA_051878235.1 Candidatus Cryptobacteroides sp. | reverse complement strand
AGACCCTGTCAGCGGGCAGGCGATTCTTCCAAAAAACATCAGGATGATGATAAACATCGACCAGATCGGCTCAAGCCTCTCCCCTCTCGCCTCAGGAAGGCCCGACTACCTCATAATGCTGGACGGAGGAACTGTCAGCGAGAACAACAAGGACTGGCTGTCCGTCTGCAACAGGCTGTATTCCACCAATCTGGAACTCTCCTACACCTATTACGGGAGCGCCAACTTCACCAAGATATTCTACAGGCTCTCCGACCAGCAGGTCTTTGTGGACCACCGTATTCCGTCGGTGCTCTTCACCTCGGGAATCACGATGAACAACAACAAGACCTACGACAGCCCCCACACCTTGAATTATGATGTTCTCCGCCGCCGCACAATCCTCATTTTCCATTGGATTGAGAGGATGTTGTAAAAAAGGTCCTGATTTGGAAGAAAGATTTGACGGTGTCGGAAAAAGGTGATATATTAGAGGTTTGTATATTTTATATATATAATTATAAACATATATAATTAAATATGAAAGGAATCGTTCTCGCCGGAGGCTCGGGAACCCGGCTCTACCCCATAACGAAAGGCATCAGCAAACAACTGATGCCGATTTACGACAAACCGATGGTCTATTACCCGATCAGCGTGCTTATGATGGCAGGAATCAGGGAGATCCTCGTCATTTCGACTCCGCACGACCTTCCGGGATTCAGGCGTCTTCTCGGTGACGGGTCCGACTACGGGGTGCATTTCGAGTATGCCGAGCAGCCTTCTCCGGACGGACTTGCACAGGCTTTCACCATCGGAAAGGACTTCATCGGGGAAGACTCGGTCTGCCTTGTCCTGGGAGACAACATCTTCCACGGGGCAGGTCTTGGCAAAATGCTCAAGGATGCGGTCAGGACGGCTGAGGAAGAGAAGAAGGCCACCGTGTTCGGCTACTGGGTCAGCGATCCGGAGCGCTACGGGGTTGCGGAATTTGACAAAAACGGGAACTGCCTGTCAATCGAGGAGAAGCCGGAGCATCCGAAATCCAATTACGCCGTCGTCGGCCTGTACTTCTATCCGAACAAGGTCGTCGGGATTGCATCATCGATAAAGCCTTCGGCGCGCGGTGAATACGAAATCACGACGGTCAACCAGAAATTCCTTGAAGACGGGGAATTGAGGGTCCAGACATTCGGACGCGGATTCGCCTGGCTCGACACGGGAACTCACGAGTCGCTTTCGGAAGCATCCACCTACATCGAAGTCCTTGAGAAGAGGCAGGGTCTGAAGGTGGCCTGCCTTGAGGGGATTGCCTACAGGCAGGGTTGGATTGACGAGGACAGGATGAGGGAACTCGCCAAGCCGATGATAAAGAACCAGTACGGACAGTACCTTCTCAAAGTGATTGAGGAAGTCAAACAGACCGGGATTCCAAATCTTGACTGATATGAACATACTTGTGACGGGAGCAAACGGCCAATTGGGCAGCGAGATGAGGATTGTCAGCAGGGAAAGTGCCGACAACTGGATATTTACCGATGTCGTCGGGACAGAAGGTCAACAGACCGTCATCCTTGACATAACGGACCTCGAGGCTGTCCGCAGGATTGTCGCCGAGAACAAGGTGGACGCAATCGTGAACTGCGCCGCCTACACCAATGTGGACGCCGCCGAAAGCAATTTCGAGATTGCGGAACGGCTCAACGCGGACGCTCCGGGAAATCTGGCGGAGGCGATGCGGGAGACGGGCGGGCTTCTGGTGCACATCTCCACAGACTATGTCTTCGGGAAAGAGCCCTACAACACTCCTTGCACGGAAGACCGCGAGGGCACTCCGACAGGGGTTTACGGACTGACCAAACTTCACGGGGAGCGGAAGATCACCGCATCAGGGGCAAGATATGTGATCATCCGCACGGCCTGGCTCTACAGCGAGTTCGGCAGGAACTTCTGCAAGACGATGATGAATCTGACCGCCACGAAGACGGAACTCAATGTGGTCTTCGACCAGTGCGGGACACCGACCTACGCCCTTGACCTTGCCAAGGCGATTGCCGTCATCCTCAAGAATCCTGTGGAGGGCATCTACCATTATTCAAATGAGGGTGTCTGCTCCTGGTTTGACTTCACAAAGATGATTGCCCTGTTCGCGGGGAACGACGGATGCGACATCAGGCCCTGCCACTCCTCGGAATTCCCGAGCCCTGTCACAAGACCTTCCTACAGCGTACTTGACAAGACAAAAATCAAAAGGACTTTCGGCCTGTCAATCCCCTACTGGACCGACTCGCTCAAAATCTGCATAAACAATCTGAAGGACAAATGAGAACAATCGTAATAACAGGAGGCGCAGGATTCATCGGATCCCACGTGGTGCGCCTTTTTGTGAACAAATACCCCGACTACAGAATCATCAACCTTGACAAGTTGACCTACGCGGGCAACCTCGCCAACCTCAGGGACATAGAGGACAGGCCGAACTACAGGTTCGTCAGGATGGACATCTGCGACTTCGACGCGGTGCTCGCCCTTCTGAGGGAGGAGAATGTGGACGGAATCATCCACCTTGCGGCGGAAAGCCATGTGGACCGTTCCATCAAGGACCCTTTCACATTCGCGAGGACAAATGTGATGGGCACGCTGTCCCTCCTCCAGGCCGCGAGAATCCATTGGGAAAGCCTGCCTGAGAAGTACGAGGGCAAGCGTTTCTACCACATCTCCACGGACGAGGTCTATGGGGCCCTGCCGATGAACTGTCCCGAGGGCATAGAGCCGCCGTTCTCCACAAAGGCATCCTCAGGAAAGCACCATCTCGCCTACGGGGACAGTTTCTTCCTCGAAAGCGGCAAATACACCCCGCACAGCCCATATTCGGCGTCAAAGGCTTCTTCGGACCACTTCGTCAGGGCGTTCCACGACACCTACGGCATGCCGACCATCGTGACCAACTGTTCCAACAACTACGGTCCATACCAGTTCCCCGAGAAACTTATACCATTGTTCA
>JBJEJS010000154.1:0-2986 GCA_051878235.1 Candidatus Cryptobacteroides sp. | reverse complement strand
AACTTACCATAGAGGACACAAAGGGTAATCTCTCAACCGCCTCAAAGGACCTTCTCGTAATGGATCCGTCTGATTTGATTTCAATTGAGTGGAAATCAAAGATGCTGGGCGCGATAGAGAACACTGTTTCTCCTGCCCTGTCACCGGACGGAAAGACGGCATATATGTGGGCTGACCAGTCCGCGGACAATGCTTATGATGTGGCTCTGAAAGCATTTGATATGGAGAACGGCTCTGAGAAATGGGCATTCAATGTAAACAATGCTTTTGCGGAACTTCATACCGGAGCCGGTGTCCGTCTTGTCTATTCCAGCCCTGCGGTCGGAGCAAACGGTGATATTTATGTCTGCGCCCGCGACCTGAAGAATGCATCTGCATCCAGAAGGTCCTTTATGATTGCTGTGAAACCGGATGGCACAATCCGTTGGACGTATGCTTTCGGTATAGATGCAAACTTCAATTATGTGACGCCTGCCATTGATGCCGAAGGAAGAATTTACATCGGTCATCTGACAAACAAGCCGTTTGAAATAGCCGTGCTCAATCCTGAGACCGGAGCGAAGGAAAATGCGGTTTCTCTTACAGTCGGAGTCCGTTCAGGCCTGTCTCTTGACAAGAACGGGAATGTGTATTTCTGCTCGACAGGCACAAACGGAATGTACAGTTACAGTAGTGCGGGCACTTCAAACTGGCAATACAACACCAGTTTCAAGACCACCGGTGGTGACATCACTATAGGTGCAGACGGTACTGTCTATACTGTGGCTGACGGATCTGCCTCAGGTGTGCTTTCTGCCGTTTCCTCTTCCGGTGCCCAGAAATGGGAGTACTCTTTGCCTGGGGACACCCCATACGGAGGTGCTGTCATCGGACAGGACGGGACAATATATGCAAACGGCGGTACTGCCACCCCTGGAACCGCGTCTGCCGGAATTGTGGCTGTCAATCCTGACGGAACTCTCAAATGGCATTTTGCAACCGATGAGGATGTCGCAAACTGTGTGCCTATGGTCGACAACAGGGGATATGTCCATTTCATAACTGACAAAGGTACATACTATGTTGTGACGGATGAGGGTGCGCTTTACGGCAGAAAATCTCTTGGTGACAAATCTTTCTCTTCCCCTGTTATGAGTCCGGACGGTAAGGTTGTCATAGCCGCACAGGAATCAGGCGCATCATACGTGTATTGCCTCGGAACCGGAGCGGAAGGTTTTGCTGATTCGGCCTGGCCGATGAAGGGTCAGAACTTCCAAAGGACTCATCTTCAGAAATAGGTTTTATGAAAATCAGAGAATCTAAGATATATCCCTGGGTCGTGGTTGCCCTTCTTTGGGTGGTGGCTCTGCTGAATTATATGGACAGGCAGATGCTTTCCACTATGAGGGAGGCAATGCAGATTGACATTACCGAATTGGAGACTGCGGTCAATTTCGGCCGTCTGATGGCAATCTTCCTCTGGATTTACGGATGCGTGAGCCCGTTTGCGGGAGCGGTTGCCGACAGGATCAGCAGGAAATGGCTTATCGTGGCTTCCCTCGGTGTCTGGTCAGCCGTCACTCTTCTGATGGGGTATTGCACCACCTTCAATCAGATTTACTGGCTCAGGGCTCTGATGGGAGTGAGCGAGGCTCTTTATATTCCTGCCGCCTTGTCTCTGATAGCCGATTATTTCACTGGCTCCACGAGAAGTCTTGCCATAGGAATCCATATGACCGGACTGTATCTGGGACAGGCTATAGGAGGATTCGGAGCGACATTGGCATCCGCCTATTCCTGGCAGACCACATTCCATTGGTTTGGCATCATCGGGATAATCTATGCGCTTGTGCTTATTTTTGCCCTGAGGGACAAGAAACATCAGCCTCAGGAAACCCGTAAGACGGAGGACAGGGAGGTGAAGGAGCCTGTGTGGAAGAGTTTCGCCCTCATATTCTCAAACATTTCCTTCTGGATTATCTTGTTCTTCTTCGCTTCCTCGTCGCTTCCCGGATGGGCGACCAAAAACTGGCTCCCGACCCTTTTCGCGGACAGCCTCGGCGTTTCTATGTCGGTTGCAGGACCAGTGTCAACCATCACCATAGCCGTCTCATCGTTTGTCGGAGTCCTTGTGGGAGGCTCACTTTCCGACAGATGGGTAAAGAGGAATCTGAGAGGAAGGGTATATACCAGCGCAATAGGTCTGACCCTTATGATTCCTGCCTTGATTTTCATAGGAATCGGTGAGGGAATGTTCGCCGCTGTCGGAGCGGGTGTCTGTTTTGGAGTCGGCTACGGAATGTTCGACACCAACAATATGCCGATTCTTTGTCAGTTCGTGTCCGCCAAACACAGGGCAACCGCGTATGGGCTGATGAATATGACAGGAGTATTTGCGGGGGCGATAATCACCAAAGTGCTCGGGAGATGGGCAGACCAGGGCAATCTCGGTCTCGGCTTTTCCCTTATGGCTGTCATCCTGCTTGTGGCACTTGCCCTTCAGGTGATTGTCCTGCGTCCGAAGTCAGACAATATGGAATAGGCCGTCAGGACTTCCTGAAACATTCAGCCCCCGGTTTTGCCGGGGGCTGTTTTATTATCCGTTTTATTTCAGAATGCCGAAATCAAATATCCCGTTGTCGCAGAAGGCTGCTGAAAGGACGGTTTGGGGAGCGTCCAGCGCAAGGGGGGCGGGGGAGAGCAGTTCGGAGGCGACGACATCGCCGATTCTCAGGGAGGTGAAGCGGGAGACTTCGCACAGGGCGTCAAGGATGATGTCCGCCGAGACCGTCCCTGAACTGGTGTCTGCGGGTGCGGCCCCGGAGCAGATGTCTGTAGAGGCAATCCCTGAACTGATGTCCGTCGGGGAGGCTGCCCCTGTACGGAAGGAGCACATCACATCTTTGCCGTTGAGAAGATAGACCGCTTCGTTGCCGGGGTGGTCGAAGACTGCCTTATTATATAAGGGGAAGGGGAGGATGGTGGTGTGGTCCATACAGGAGGACGG
>JBJEJS010000153.1:0-15401 GCA_051878235.1 Candidatus Cryptobacteroides sp. | reverse complement strand
CGTTTCAGCCATCTTAAGATAGAGTTCGATATGCCGGGAGCGGCCTACTGGACAATCCACGAAGTGAAGTTCCACAACGGTGATGAGGCTGTCACGGACATCCTGCCATCTTCGGAATTCCATAGCGCGTGGATGAGCGCGGGAGACTCACAGGAATGGGTCTATGTGGACCTCGGCACTCCCCTTTCGTTCGACAAGGTCCGCCTGCATTGGCTTGAGAAGCCGCTTGAAGGAGAGATTCAGGTTTCCGATGACGCAGTCCTCTGGGAAAGTGTCGCGGCACTTCCGCGCAAGAGAGGTCTTACGGACGAGATAAGGTGCGATGCGGCAGGAAGATATGTGAGGGTCCTGATGACCCGCGCGGACAAGGGGGGAAGATATGCGCTCAGCGAGATGGAAGTCTGGGGGCGCGGCGGACTCTCGGCAAGGCCTAAGGATGTGAAAGGATGGCAGGACGGGAAATATATGCTTGACGGAGGCTCCTGGAAGGTCCAGAGGGCTTCCGAGGTGGCGGCCGAAGGCGGGATTGTCAGCAGCGCAGGCTTCGACGATTCGTCCTGGACGGCGGCGACAGTGCCGGGGACCGTGCTCACCAGTTATGTCAACACGGGAGCCGTCCCGGATCCCGATTATGCGGACAATATGTTCCATATTTCCGAATCCTTCTTCAACAGCGATTTCTGGTATCGCACAACCTTCCTATGGGAGCCGTCATCCGCGCCAAGGCGCGTATTCCTTAATTTCGACGGAATCAACTGGAAGGCTGACATATTCCTTAACGGGAAAAAGGCAGGCCGTATCGAAGGCGCGTTCAAAAGAGGCAGGTTTGACATCACCGACCTTGTGCGCGACGGAAGTAATGTGCTGGCTGTCAGGATAGTGAAGAACGCCCATCCCGCAGCGGTCAAGGAGAAGGACGAGATGAACACCGATTTCAACGGAGGGCTGCTCGGGGCGGACAACCCGACATTCCACGCCACTGTAGGATGGGACTGGATAAGCACCATAAGGGGCAGGGACATCGGTATATGGAACAATGTGTTCCTGTCCGCCGAGGACCTGGTCACCCTCAGGGACCCTCTTGTCAGCACGGTGCTTTCGGGACAGGATGCGACGGTCACCCCCACCGTCAGGATGGAGAACAACAGCCGTCAGGACATCAGCGGAATCCTGCGGGGGTGGATCGGCGGAATACTTTTCGAGAAGGAGGTCACACTGCCCGCAGGGAAAATCTCCCAGGAGAGTTTCCTGCCTGAGGAGTTCGCCCAGTTGAGGGATTGCGGACTGGATTTGTGGTGGCCAAACGGCTACGGAAAGCCTTGTCTCCACGATGCGGGCTTTGAATTCGTCACTTCGGGCAGGCAGATGGCCCAAGTGTCCTACAAGGCGGGAATCCGCGAGGTGAGATACTCCGGGATTGACACGGCGCTGCAACTTTTCGTCAACGGGAAAAGGATAGTCCCTCTCGGAGGCAACTGGGGATTCAGCGAAAGCAACCTCAACTACCGCTCCCGTGAATACGACATTGCCGTCAGATACCACAAGGAGATGAACTTCAATATGATACGCAACTGGGTGGGACAGACGGGAGACGAAGAGTTCTATGAGGCGTGCGACAGGCACGGCATTATGGTCTGGCAGGACTTCTGGCTTGCCAACCCTGCCGACGGTCCGGACCCTTACGATGAGGAGATGTTCCTCGACAACGCCTTTGACTATGTGAGCCGCATCCGCAGGCATCCGTCCGTAGTCCTCTACTGCGGGCGCAATGAGGGCTTCCCTCCAAAGAGCATAGACACCGCCCTTCGGGGATATGTCGGGGACCTGCATCCTGGGCTGCCGTACATTTCCAGTTCAGCGGACAACGGGGTCAGCGGACACGGTCCTTACTGCACACACCCTGTGGAATATTATTTCAGCCATCAGACAGGGAAACTGCACACCGAAAGGGGTATGCCGAATGTCGTGAGCGCGGAAAGCCTCAGAAGGATGCTCTCACCCGACGCGCTCTGGCCTATGGGGGACGCCTGGGGCAAGCACGACTTCACCCGTCAGGGAGCGCAGAAAGCAGACACCTTCAACGGGCTTCTGTTCAGGAAATTCGGAGAGCCGTCCTCTGCGGAGGAATACACCGCCCTCGCCCAATGGATAAACTATGACGGCTACAGGGCAATGTATGAGGCGGACAATGTGCACCGCCAGGGACTTCTCATCTGGATGAGCCACAGTTGCTGGCCGAGCCTCACCTGGCAGACCTACGACTATTATTTCGAGCCGACCGCAGCATTCTTCGCCTGCAGGAAGGCCTGCGAGAGGGTGCATATCCAGTACAATGCCGCCACAGAAAACCTTGAGGCGGTCAACATCGGAGGCGACACTCTTGAAGGGGCGGGCGCCGCATACGAAGTCCTCGACCTGCACGGGAAGGTCCTGAGGCAGTCCTCATACGGGATTGACTGTCCGTCAGACACCACAGTAATCTGCGGGAAGGTGACCGTCCCTGAGGACCACAACGGAGCATATTTCCTGCGGCTCACCCTCTCGGACAGAAACGGGGACACCGTTTCGGAAAACCTTTATGTGCTGCCCGATGACAACGGCAGTCTGGAGGAACTCAGGGAATTGCCTTCCGTGACGCCTGAGGTCGAGTCCTCCATCGACGGGACCTCCGCCAGGATCACCCTCAAGAACACCTCCGACACCCCTGCCCTGATGCTGCGCCTCAACCTGAAAGGCTCCGACGGAGGGCAGATCCTTCCTGTCTCATACTCCGACAACTACTTCCACCTGCTCCCAGGCGAAAGCAGGACCGTGTCAGTCAGTTGGACAGCGGAAGACACCAGAGGCGCAGAGGCTGTCATCGAAGTCTCAGGATTCAATTTGTGAAGAAACGGTACTCCGTCACACTTGTGTAGGTCTCACCCGGGCGGAGGACTGTGGACGGGAAACGGGATTGGTTTGGGGAGTCAGGGAAATGAATGGTCTCCAGAAGCATTCCCGAGAATTTCTGGATCGGCCCGTATTTCCCCTTGTGTATGTCGGCGTTCAGGGTGCGGCCCGTGAATGTCAGCAGGGCAGGCTCTGTCGTCCAGGTCTCCACTCCCCTTCCGCTGCCCTCATCGAACAATGTGGCCGCCTTGCGGAGAGTGCCGTCCCAGTCGCGGACTGCCCAGCAGGCTGACATACCGTGCATTATCTCCAGTTGCGGATGAGGCTGGTCTATCCTGTAGTCAACCCTGTGGGGCTGTCTGAAGTCGAAAGGCGTCCCGTCCACAGGCAGAAGCCTGTCAGGACAGAAATGCCTGTTGTTCAGCACACAGGTGTCCGCCTCCACCTGGAGGAGATGCTCCATCACATACCCTCCCCGGCTTCCTTTGAGATTGAAATACGAATGGTTGGACAGATTGACCACGGTCGGCTTGTCGGTGACTGCCCTGTATTCGATTCTGACGGTGTTGTCATCCGTCAGCCAATAGGTGACCTCCGCCTGAAGATTGCCGGGGAAGCCCTGCTCACCGTCAGGACTGAGCCTTGAGAAACGGACACCCGCCCTGCCGTCTTCCCTCACGGCCTCGCCTGCCCAGAGAAAACGGTCAAAGCCCTGCCTGCCGCCGTGACACTGCACAGGCTCCCCGCCGAAGTCCTCATTTGCATCGACCTCATACCTGATTCCGTCCAGAGTGAAGGCAGCGTGGTCTATCCTGTTGCCGTAACGCCCGATGACAGGTCCGAAGAACCTGTCCCCGTTCTCGAACTGGGAAAGTTCCCCCGGGCCGACCACCACATCATCCATCACCCCGTCCCTTCCCGGCATACAAATCTTGACTACCCTGCATCCGTAGTCAGTCAAGGTCATCGAAGCCCCGTTCCTGTTCACGACAGTATAAAGGTTAGCCTGCTCCCCCGTCGCCAGAGTTCCGAAAGGCACGACGGTCACATCTGACTTGCCGCAGGAAGTCATCGCGGACAAGACGGCGGCAAGAATATAAAACAACTTATTTTTCATCATTAAAATATATGAGAGTGTCCGCAAATTTAACATTTATCGCTGATTATTATCCTGCCTCCATTGAATAAATATTTTCTTTATTGTAATTTTGCGGGCTAATTGATTTTTTATGGCACGCAGGACAAGAGTAAGATTTGCGCCGTCACCGACAGGGCCGCTCCATATGGGAGGGGTGAGGACCGCGCTCTACAACTACCTCTACGCTAAACAGCACGGAGGAGACTTCATCATAAGAATTGAGGACACGGACTCGCAGAGATTCGTTCCGGGAGCCGAGAAATATATCATCGAAGCCCTCAACTGGTGCGGAATCATCCCTGACGAGGGTGTCGATGAGGCAGGGAATGTCGTTGAGACAGCCTCTCCGAAGCATCCCCACGCCCCTTACAGGCAGTCCCAAAGACGCGGAATCTACCGCAAATATGCCGAGGAACTGGTTGAGAAAGGCTATGCCTACTATGCTTTCGACACCTCGGAGGAACTTGCCGCAAAAAGGGCAGAAATGGAGGCGGCCAAGGAGACCTTCATCTACAACCACCTCACGAGGATGTCCCTGCGCAATTCCCTTTCAATGCCCAAGAGCGAATGGGAGCCGCTTCTGGAGTCCCGCACAGACTGGACAATCCGTTTCAAGATGCCGACTGACCGTGTCGTGAAGATGGACGACCTCATCAGGGGCCACGTGGAGGTCAACACCGACACCCTCGACGACAAAGTCCTCTGGAAAAGGGCGGATGAACTGCCGACATACCACCTCGCTAACATAGTGGACGACCACCTGATGGAGATCACCGAGGTCATCCGTGGAGAGGAATGGCTTCCGTCCCTGCCTCTGCACTACCTCCTTTACGAGGCCTTCGGATGGCAGGACACGATGCCGAGGTTTGCCCACCTTTCCCTCCTGCTCAAGCCGGACGGCAAAGGCAAACTCAGCAAGAGGGACGGCGACAGGCTCGGTTTCCCAGTATTCCCTCTGAAATGGGTCAACTCCGAGGGGGAAGTGTCAAGGGGATACCGCGAGGACGGATATTTCCCTGAGGCCTTCGTCAACCTTCTCGCGATGCTGGGATGGAATCCCGGGGACGACCGCGAACTTTTCACAATGCCTGAACTCATTGGGGCGTTCTCTCTGGAGAGGGTCATCAAATCAGGAGCGAAATTCAATCCTGACAAGGCAAAATGGTACAATAAGGAATATCTGAGGCAAAAGAGCGTCGAAGAACTGACCGGACTTTTCATCCCTGTCCTCGAAGAGCACGGGATGCAGGTGGTCGAATGTGCGAAATGCGCCCTTACCGCAGGAGCGGAGGTTTCCGCACGCGGAGCGGACTTCAAGAATCATATATTCACTAAGGAATATGTATCCGATGTGGTTGCGCTCATCAAGGAGAGGGCGACATTCGTCGCCGACTTCTGGGACATAGCCTCATATCTTTTCGTGACTCCTTCTGAATATGTTGAAAAGGATGCGGCGAAATTCTGGAAGGAGGAGAACTACACCCTCGCCCTTCAGGTCGCCTGCTTCATCACCGACGGCATCAAGGATTTCAGCAAGGAGGGCATAGAAACGGCGGTGGAAGATTTCATCCGCAGCCGTGAATGGCCTATGGGCAAGGTTATGAACTGCCTTAGGCTCGCCCTTGTGGGAGCGTCAAGCGGACTCGGAATCGCAGACATCGTCTCACTCATCGGACGCGGGGAATTCTCCGTCAGGATCAACAACATTGTGGAAAGGCTCGGAAAATGAAGATAGGGATATGCAACGACCACGCGGGGGTCGAATACAAGAACAGGCTCGCGGACATCCTCAGGGGGCGCGGCATCGAAATCGTGAATTTCGGGACTGACAGCACACAGAGTATGGACTACACAGATGTGGCACATCCTCTCGCCCTGGCGGTGGAGAATGGCGATGTTGACCTTGGAATCGCATTCTGCGGCACAGGCAACGGGATGGCGATGACTTTAAACAAACATCAGGGAATCCGCGCAGGACTGGCGTGGAGCCGCGAGGTCGGGGTGCTCGTGAAGCAGCACAACAATGCGAATGTCCTCGTGATGCCCGCAAGGTTCATTCCTTTTGAGGAGGCCGTGGCAATAACGGACGCCTGGCTCGGCACGGAGTTCGAGGGAGGACGCCACCTCAGGAGAATCGAAAAAATACCCCTCTGATTATTCGGTTATTCCGGAATATTTCATAAATTGCAGAGTTTTTAATACCGAAATATTATGTCCCTTAATAAAGTGATGCTTATCGGCAATGTCGGGCAGGACCCGGAAGTGAGGTATCTCGACAACAGCACTCCAGGAGCGAAAGTCGCCACTTTCAGGCTTGCGACTACGGAAAGATACAAGGACCGTTCAGGGGAACTGAAGGAAAGCACAGAATGGCACAACATTGTGGCTTGGCGCAGCACGGCCGATGTCGTGGAGAAATATGTGCGCAAAGGCACCCAGCTTTACATTGAGGGAAGACTCCGCAACCGCAGTTGGGACGACCAGAACGGCAACAAGAGATATGTCACGGAAATCCTTGCCGACACCCTCCAGCTTCTTGGGAAGAAGGCGGACAATCCGGCGTCCCAGGGAGGCTACCAGCCGGCAGGGCAGCAGTACGGCCAGCCTGCGGGGCAGCAAAGTCCTTACGGACAGCCGGCTTACGGCCAACAGCCCCAGCCAGTTTACGGACAGGCATATCAGCAGCCGTCTGCACCCGCACAGCCTTCTGCCGCCGAAGCGGAAGACGACCTGCCTTTCTGATAACCGATTAAGACATTTTTACCACAAATATGAAATTAGATGTAGTTCTCGGCCTCCAGTGGGGCGATGAAGGCAAAGGCAAGATAGTTGATGTGCTCGCCGGACAATATCCGGTGGTGGCAAGATTCCAGGGAGGTCCAAACGCAGGGCACTCCCTTCATTTTGAAGGACAGAGTTTCGTGCTCAGGTCAGTCCCGTCGGGGATTTTCAGGAAAGACGCCACCAACATCATCGGCAACGGAGTCGTCCTTGACCCGATAACCTTCAAAGGGGAATGTGAAAACATCGCCAGAACCGGTGTTAATGTGCAGGACAGGATTCTGATTGCCAAGAAGGCCCATCTCATCCTTCCGACCCACCGCCTTCTCGACGCAGCAAACGAGGCGGCGATGGGGAAAGGCAAAATCGGATCAACCCTCAAAGGCATAGGACCCACATACACGGACAAGGTAGGAAGAGTGGGGCTCAGGGTCGGAGACATCCTTGCTCCTGACTTCAGGGAAAGATTTGAGAGACTGAAGGCAAGACACATCAGACTTCTCGGTCAGATGGGATTCGAATGTGACCCTGAGGCCGAGGAAGCCGCATTTATGGAAGCGGTGGAGTTCATCAAAGGATTCCGTCTGATTGACTGCGAATACTATGTGAACAACCTCCTCAAGACAGAAAGCATCCTGGCCGAGGGGGCACAAGGCTCAATGCTCGACATTGACTACGGCTCATATCCGTTTGTGACATCATCTTCAACCGCCTGTGCAGGAGCCTGCATAGGACTCGGAGTGAGCCCCCACCAGATAGGACACGTCTATGGAATCTTCAAGGCATACTGCACAAGGGTCGGAAGCGGTCCTTTCCCTACAGAACTTTTCGACGGGACAGGAGACAGGCTACGCAAGATCGGCAACGAGTTCGGAGCAGTGACCGGCAGGCCACGCCGCTGCGGATGGCTTGACCTTGTCGCCCTGCGTTACGCGGTGATGATAAGCGGTGTGACCGACCTGATAATGATGAAGTCCGACTGCCTCGACTCATTCGAGACAATCAAGGTCTGCACCTCCTACATAGTTGACGGACATCCGTCAGACCAGTGGCCTTTCGACACCTGCGCTGACATCAAGCCTGTCTACACCGAATTCAAGGGTTGGAACACGGACCTTACAGGCTGCCGCGCCGAGTCCGAACTTCCGAAGGAGTTCACCGACTACATCGCCTTTATGGAGCAGTATCTCGGAGTGCCGATCAAGATCATCTCCCTCGGACCTGACCGCGAGGCCACCATCCTGAGGTGACTGTGCCGCTGACATTAAGGTTATTTTCTGGAATTCCTTTATTTGATGTCATAATGATGGAACAAGGTCAGCAGACCCCACCCGTGAATCCGGAAAGAATCACCCGCACACTGGAGTGGCTGGAAGCCCACGGGATTGAGTACCAGATACATTATCATCCGCCTCTTTTCACAATAGAAGAGGCGCTTTCGTATTGGAAGGACATAGATTCCACCCACTGCAAGAACCTGTTTATGCGGAATCACAAAGGCAACCGGCATTACCTGATCAGTTTCGAGTGCCACAAGGAACTTGACATACATTCTCTCGAAAAGATGCTGCATCAGGGGAAACTGAGTTTTGCCAGTCCCGAAAGGATGGACAGATGCCTTGGCGTCTCTCCTGGCTCGGTTTGTGCTTTCGGCCTCATCAATGACATCGGCATAAAGGAAACGGCCGACCCGAAAGAACTTTTCGGGAACGGCCACAGAGTCAAATATTTCCTTGATTCCGACCTGCGCAACGCAGAGAAAATCAGTTTCCACCCCTGCGACAACAGGGCAAGCGTGGTCCTCACCAACCGGATGTTCCTTAAATTCCTCTCCCTCTGGGGCGGGGAATATGAATGGCTTGAGATGTGAGAGTCCAGCACCTCCCATTTCGCATCAAAACCGTCAAAACGGACATTTCTGTCCGAAGGCAAGATATCACCCTGAAAACTTGGATTCGGATTTGAGGATATGACGGAAACTGTAGTAACCCCACTTTTGGACGGATAGAAGAAAAGCGACTCCGTTCCTTTCAGGTCAAACGAAAATGTAAGGAGGATATATGTATTGACCCTTGGAATATGAATCTGCGACCTCTGAAGTGCCTTCATTCTTGGTCTCCTCGCGATTCTCTGTCACATTCTTGATCATCTGAAGCGGTATGAGCAACAGAATGGTAATATTGTTTAACTTATTCAGAACTTAATTGAGTCTCCTGCCGTTCTTGTCCAGAATGACACTTTCGCAGTAATACCCTACTTCTGCCAGAATCAGGTCCTTCGAGGCCATTGCAATATTGAGGTAATCTGCAGGCGTGATGGGTCTTCCGGTCCTGGCATCCATCAGCCCTTCCCAACCGTCAACACGATAGACAATTATGTCCGGCACCAATTTATATTCGCAAGGATCACCCATCTCTAACGTCACAAGGTATTCAAGACACCTTGTCTCATCCACCAGGAACGGCTCAATGACAGACCCGTCAAAGCCAAGCATCTGCTTGATATGGTTTTTAGTGACTATCACTCCCCTGCCATCCGGGGCATAGGAGACATTTTGATAGATTTCCGGCAGGACTCTACAAAATGTACTGTCCACCAGCCATTCTCCATCCTTGTTCCCAACAATCCGGAATCCGTTATTGTCCGGCTCGCCAATTTGCGTGTGACTCCAATCAAGGGCAAGGCTTCCATCCTTCCTATACAAAGCGCGGTATGTGTATTCATCCACATAACGCAAGGCTCTGCAATATCCGTCTTTGAAGACATAGTCCACACCCTTCTCAAATGGAATGGTATAATCAATCACCAACCGGTTGTCCTTGTTGATGAAGCCGATGCAGTTGTCTCCGCCGAGAACTGCCGCCAGACCTTCCGAGAAGTTCCACGCCTTGCCATACTGCGCAGGTATTACGATTTCACCGGTCCTGACATTGACATAGCCGCGTTTGCCCTCCCTGTCACAGAAGACGGTCAGGCTGTCTCCCTCACAGGGATCTCCGGACACCCAGCGGATCTTTGTGGTGGTGTATTCCTTTGGGGCTTTATTCTTTATGCGCACCGTGTTGTTCTTGTATGCAATCACGACGGCATCATTGGATAAGGTACGGTCACGCCATTCACACCTCCCGTAATGAGATTCACAGAATGCAATTGTGAGAAGGATGCAAAATACGGCGGCTCCTGCGCCGATAAGTCCCAAGCCCACCTTCCAGGTGGCATTGAGAAGGGATTTGATTTTTGTTTTCATAAATAGTTTCTGCTGTTATATGAAAAGAGTCTCACAGAAGCAGAAACCTATCACAAAAACCGATTGTATTTAACTATTTTTGCATCTCAAGCATATAACGGCCAAAGTCAGGAGATTCCTTTTCTCCCTCCGGAAGGTCGGAGTACGGCAGGAGATCAGTATGCCCCTAAGATTTTGCGGCAGGAGCATCCAGACGGAGTTCCGGATGACGGCGGGAGGAGACTGACAGCAGGACGGCGACAGCAATCGCGACAAGACCCAGCAGGACGAAGATGTATTCGGCGTGAAGGGCTGCAGTGACTTCCTGAAGGGCATTACCGCTTTCGGTGATGGTGTTCTTGAATATGCGGCCGATGAAGATCGGGACTATCATCATACCCATATTCTGAATCCAGTAAATCAGGGAGAAGGCCGTGCCGAGGTTCTTTTCAGGAACGATCTTTGGCACTGAAGGCCACATTGCCGACGGGACCAACGAATATCCTATGCCCAACAGGGCTATTGAGACCTATCCATATTCCGCGACTCCCCTCGGGGCGAAGACTATTATCAGATGTGAAGCGAGGACAAGGGCGGAGCCTATTATCATCCAGAGGGTCGCCTTGCCCGTCTTGTCCACAAGGGCACCGAAAAGAGGAGTGAAGATGATGGTGAAGAATGGTATCATCGAAAGCATCCATGTTGCGGTCTCCAATTCCATCCCGAAGAGAGGAATGAGGATTGAGGTGCCGAACTTCTTGAACCTGATCACACAGCAATAGAAGAACACACACAACAGGGCTATCATCAGGAAACGCGGGTTGGTGAGCACCTTCCAGATGTCTGAAACGCGGAATTTCTCATCCTCGGCGGTTTCGTGACGGTCTGCCACTCCCCTCTCCCTGTCGAAACGGGCATCCATAGCGACGAACACCGCCCAAAGAATCCCGCCAAGAAGCAGGAGGGCAAGCCCCAGCAAAGCCGGCCTGTTGGTGTCGGAAAGACAGTACATCTCCCCCGCAGGCTTGTTCGCGACAATCATCGGAGAAAGGACCAGGGCCGCAGCCGTGCCCAGACGCGCAATTGACAGTTGGAGACCCATCGCCAAAGCCACATTCCTTCCTTTGAACCATTTGGCGATCGACCGCGTCACCGCGACACCCGCGATCTCGCTTCCCAGACCGAACAGCATACACCCTATATATGCCACAGTAAGGGAAACTTTAGGGGACAGGCCTGAAGATATGGCGTAGAAGACCAGGGCTGCCCCGGCAATCATCAGGGCGACAAAGGCGGAGCCGACAATGCGGACTCCGTACATATCCAGCAGGATGCCGCAGACTATCAGTCCCCCGCATACGCACAGGAATGAATATCCCCCTGCATAAAATCCATAGTCCTCATAGTCCCAGCCGAGTTCCAGCAGTTCAGGATTCTTGAACAGGTGCGACAGGGACGAGAACATATCGTCGAAGAAGTACGACGCGAACATCGGGACAACAAGACAGGCAAGTGCAGCCCAACAGAGCCACTTGCCTGCATTGCGCCTGTCAGACGGTGACAGTTTCATATTTACTATTTCTGTATGTTCGGTTTCTCAAGACCATAGCCTTTCCTGATGTCCTCCGCCTTGAGGGCGAGGCTAAGCAGGAAAGCGAGTATTCCGAAAGATGCGAACACAAGCATCGGGACGAAATATCCGCCTGTTGACTGACGGAGCGCACCGATTATCTTAGGCACGAAGCACAGGCCTATGTTCTGCACCCAGAAAATCAGGCAATATGCCGATCCGAGGATTTTCTCGTCAATGATCTTCGGGACTGAAGGCCAGAGAGCTGCAGGCACGAGGGAGAAACTTACTCCGAGAACGACAATGAGAGACAAGGCAAGCCATTTCTGAGGGAAAGCAGGAAGCACGAATGCGAAACAGAGATGGCAGACAATCATTATCACTGAGCCAATCATAAGCATTGAGGCCCCTTTGCCCACCCTGTCAAGGAAGATTCCGAGGAACGGAGTGAGGCACATTGCAAGAATCGGGAAACAACTGAACAGCCGTGCCGCTTCCGCAGCCTCTATCTGCAAAGTCACTTCAAGGAAGTTGGTGGCGTACCTCTGGAACGGGAAGATCGCGCTGTAATAAAGCACACAAAGCAACGCGACAATCCAGAACATCTTGCTCTTGAAAATCGCCCCGAGATCGCTCAGATGGAACTCCTCGTCCGAGCCCTCCTCCGAGTTTGATATTCCGGCGGCGGCAAGTTGGGAGTCGAACTTCTTGTCCATTATGCCGAAAATGATGAAATTGACAAGTCCTATGCAAAGGAGGGCGCCGCAGAATCCGACAGGAGCGAGCACGGAGCCTCCGAAAGCCTTGCTGATGATAGGAGCGATCCACATCACCGCAAACACACCGAGACGGGCAATGGCCATCTCAAGCCCCATCGCAAGAGCCATCTCCTTGCCTTTGAACCATTTGGCGAGAATCTTCGAGACATTTGTCCCTTCCATTTCGCAGCCGCATCCGAAAATCATAAAGCCGAGGGATGCCATTTTTGCGCTTGCAGGCATTTCGACCCACCAACTGTCAAGCCATCCTGCAAACGCCGTAGCCTGGAACCAGTCGCTGATGCCGACAAACTTTATGGCGGCACCGAGGACCATCAGGCCTGCCGAGAGGATTCCTGAGAAACGCACCCCGAGTTTGTCGAGTATGACACCGGCGATAATCAGGAAACCGCAGACATTCAATATATATTCCGAAGCCGCGTATGTCCCGAAGACACTGCTGTTCCAATGAAGGTTACCTTCGACAAGCGACATCAGAGGCGACATCACATCCACAAACATATAGGCGAAGAACATCATCAACGCCACCAGGACAAGGACAGTCCAACGCGCCAGAGGACTGTCATTCATCAGTTTTTGTACTTGTTTTACCATAATATTGTTAGTTCATATATTCCAAAAAACCTGCGAATATAATATATTTCCCGCATCAATCCGATTATTTGAAATATAATTGTAACTTTGCCGACCGGAATTTACTGACTATGCACGAATTGCTTGACAAGATAGAATCACCTGAAGACATCAGACATCTGGGCATCGGGGAACTGAAGATGCTGTGCTCTGAACTCAGGGAATATATGATCGACTGCTGCTCGACCAATCCGGGACATCTCGGATCCAGTCTCGGGGCGGTGGAACTTGTCGTGGGCATCCATTATGTCTTCAACACCCCGGAGGACAAGGTGGTCTTTGATGTCGGGCATCAGGCTTACGCGCACAAGATTCTGACAGGACGGCGGGAAATTTTCAGACAGAACAGGAAAAAGGAAGGCATCAGCGGATTCCCAAAACGCTCGGAGAGCGTCTATGACGCATTCGGTGCAGGACATTCATCAACCTCCATCTCGGCCGCCCTCGGGATAGCCCAGGCCGAAAAATTCAAGAAGACCGGGAACAGGACAATCGCGGTGATCGGTGACGGAGCTTTGTCGGGGGGATTGGCATTCGAGGGCCTGAACAATGCATCGGAGAGCGACATCCTGATGATTATCAACGACAACAACATCTCGATTGACAAGAACATCGGTGGCATACACGAGCACCTGCTGAACCTGACCACCCACCCGACCTACAACAGGCTTAAGGACAAGGTCTGGAACAGGATTGGGGAAAACCCGTTGAGAGACAAGATCCAAAGGGCTGTGGTACGCCTGAAGTCCAATCTGGTAAGCACCTCAGGAGGAGACCTTTTCGAGGCTCTCGGGCTGAGGTATTTCGGGCCTGTGGACGGAAACGACATCGCGCAGGTAGTAAGCGCACTCCAGAAACTGAAGTCGCTCAAGGGCCCGAGGGTCCTGCACACGATAACCGTCAAAGGGAAAGGATATGCTCCTGCGGAGGAAGACCAGACGACCTGGCACGCTCCCGGGAAATTCGACCCTGTGGACGGTAAGAGGCTGAAAAGCGGCGAGCACAAGGAAAGCCGCTATCAGGATGTCTTCGGGGAAATCCTCCTGGAGTTGGCGCGCCTTGACAAAAGGGTTGTCGGGGTGACTCCAGCGATGGCCAGCGGATGCGGAATGAATCTGCTTGCCAAGGAAATGCCTGAGAGATTCTTTGACGTGGGAATCGCAGAAGAACACGCCGTGACATTCTCGGCAGGAATGGCGAGCGCAGGGATGAAACCTTTCTGCAACATCTACTCGTCGTTCTCCCAGAGGGCCTACGACCAGATAATTCACGATGTTGCCCTCCAGAATCTCGGAGTGGTGTTCTGCTTCGACCGCAGCGGACTGGTCGGCGAGGACGGTGCCACACATCACGGATGCTACGACATCGCAGCCTACAGGAGTATACCGGGGATAGTCATCGGTGTCCCGTCAGACGAGACGGAGTTGAAACAGATGATGTACACGGCATATAAATCCGAGGACAGACCATTTATTATAAGGTATCCGAGAGGATACGGCGAAGGCTCCGACTGGCGCGGAGAGAAGTTCTGCGAACTTCAGGTCGGGAAAGGGGAAAAGATATGTGATGGAGAAGATATTTCCGTGATCGCGGCAGGACCGGTGGCCAGAAGAGCGGAAGAGGCAGCGGAAGAATGTTTCGCGCAGACAGGGAAAAGACCATATATATATAATATAAGGTATATAAAACCGATTGACGCCGCCATTCTTGAGGAGGCGCTTTCAGGATCGGAAACAATCATCACGGTAGAGGACGGATGCATCAAAGGCGGCCTGTTTGGAGAAGTTGCGGAATATGCCGCACAAAAAGGCTATAAGGGACGGGTCATTCCGGCGGGTATTCCGGACAGGTTCATTTCCCAAGGAACGACTGAGGAATTGAGAAAGGAATGCGGGATTGACAAAGAATCGCTTTTGCAACTGTTTTTACGGGAATTTAGCAAAAGAGAAGAAAAAAGTTTTGGAGATAAAGAATAAATATCTATCTTTGCAATCCCTTTCGGAAAGACCCGGACAGGTCAGAAGAAAAACGGGACACGCCGATGTAGCTCAGTTGGCTAGAGCACGTGATTTGTAATCTCGGGGTCGTGGGTTCGACTCCCTCCATCGGCTCAGTTCTTTTAAAGATTAAACGCTTATTTCCAGGTGGTTTCAAGGAGGATAATCTTAATTCCGACGAAGAAGCCGACGGAAAGGGAATATTTTCGAAGTTTATTTCCGGATGAGTTCAAGGAAGGCGAACGAGGAGGAAGGGAGTTACCTGAAGGTAATGACCGACCGACGATGAGAAGCCTGACGAAGAAATCGCCGGAAAGAAACGAGAAAACGGGAGAATACCAGAGTGGCCAAATGGGGCAGACTGTAAATCTGCTGGTTTATACCTTCG
>JBJEJS010000152.1:0-2999 GCA_051878235.1 Candidatus Cryptobacteroides sp. | reverse complement strand
AACACCCCGTCATTACCGTTGAGATAAGAAGGAATGAAATAGACCTTGACCTTGTCCTTAGCCTCGTTGTTGAACCTCAGTTCATTGAGCCTGCGGGAGACGATGTCATACTCAGGATCCATCAGATAATGAGATGTCCTGGTGACATAATCCGACTCCCTGCCCAGAAGTTTTGCGACAAGTTCCCTGTCCGGACCGTTGTGTCCTGACGGGATCATTATGAATGCGTGGACCTCCTTGCCTGAGAAATCCGACTGCCTCAACCTGTCGAGGGCATCGATGAAGACATCTATGCCCTTGTTCTTCCACTCGTACCTGCCGCCGATACCCACAAGGATGGAATCTGCGGGAACAGCACGCCCGGACATTGCGGAGGCGACCTCCACAAATTTGGCACGCGCCGCCGAGCGTTCCGAAGCGAACTCCTCCTCGGTCTGCGGGGTGAAACTGTTCTCAAACCCGTTAGGGGTGACGATGTCAACCTCCCTGCCGAGGAACTGGCGGCACTCGACTGCGGTGATGTCGCTCACAGTCGTGAATATGTCCGCATTCCCTGCGGATATCTTCTCCAGCGAGTGGCGCGCGATGACATTGAAGTCACGCGCCTTGTCGTCCCCGTTGTAGAGTGACAGGTTGTCGTACAGAGGAAGGTTGTTCCCTGCGAGACACCGTCCGACGACAGTCGCGTGAGTGGTGAAGACAGTCGCAATCGGCAGATGCCTGTCCTTCAGGTACAGGAGCCCCGCCCCGGTCATCCATTCGTGGAACTGTGCCACGACCTTGTCCGCAGGGGTCAGGTTGAATCTGTAGAAACTCTCTATGACCTTTCCCGCAGCATAACCGAAGAGCGCGGACTCCTTGTAATCCCAGTTTCCTGTAAGGGAATCGACTCCGAACTTTTTCCAATACGATGTCAGAATCTCGTTCTGCTCCGTAAGGAACTGTTTGAAATCCACGAGGATAGCCACCGGCTTTCCAGGGACATTCCATTTTCCTATCCTTATTCTCAAGCCCTCGGAAGCGGCTTTCACGCGCCACTCCCTGTACATCAGGCTGTCTTCGATGAAGTCCGGGTTGGTCTCGGTGTCCATCCACACATCCGGTCCTATGAGGATATGATGCCTCTTCAGTTCCGACTTGAGATATAACGACTTGGTCGCTATGACCGTGTAGATTCCGCCAACTTTGTTGCAGACCTCCCAACTGACTTCAAACAGGTAGTCCGGTCTGATCAATTCCTTGCTCATTTATTTTTTCCTTTTTACTGTGTCCGCCGCAGCCTTCTTTGCGGCAGGTTTCTTTGCCGCAGTCTTTTTCACGGCGGCGCTTTCCTTCACAGGAGCGGCTGCCTTTGCGGCTGTCTTCTTCGCTGCCGCAGGCTTGGCGGCTGTGGCGGCCTTGCGCACAGGCTTCCTCACAACCTTCTCCTGATTTGAGGGCGCAAAGTTAGCATCAGAAATTGAAATTGCATCATCTACCCTCAAAATAAAATCGCTGAGAACATTCATATAATTTATAAATGCCTCATACGGAGTGTCATACGGATTGAAATATTTGTGGACCGCTCCGTCGGAGAAGAACTTGGTGCACATATAATAGAAGTGGTCGCTCTCCTGGAGATGACCGAAATCAGCCCAAAGTTCCTCATTGTTCAGGATGGAAAGTTTCTCTGTCAGGCCGTACAGTTTGCCGTAGGCGTCATTCTGGAGTTCATTTCCGAGCCAGGCGGTCACATCACGCTCCTCGTCTGCCCAGGAGATCGGGTCCGGAACATCCAATGTGCCGATTGCCTTGTGCTTCTTTGTGGCCTCGGACGGGGTCACGAACTCGAAGGTGCCGTCATTGAGGACGACCTCAGGGAAGAATTTCATAAAATCGAAGATTCCGCTCTGGGCCTTCTGGTGCTCTCCGAAAGTCTCGTAGTCCATAAAGAGGTTCACAATCTCGTCGTTCTGTGCGGAAGACTTGATCCAACTGAGATATTTCTCACCTGTCAGCGGCCAGTTGTTCCACGACCTGTCGGAGAAACGGAATGCGATGTCGTCGCTCAGGGATGAATTCTTGAGAAGAAGGCTCAATTTCGGAGCCATTGCACCGGAATACACATAGTTCGGGCTCTTCCACGCGAGGACATGTCTTGCGCCTTCGGTGAGCATCGTCTTGAAGCCCATCTCATACACCATTTCCCCGATGGCGTCAGAATAAATCAGCTCGGTGTTGCGGAATGCCTTAGGGGTCACGCCGAAATAATGCTCGATGGCAGCCTTGTGCTTGAGCACCTGATGCTTGAACTCAGCAGGAGATGCGAGGGACGCGAGGGAGTGGTAATAAGTCTCTGAAAGGAACTCCACACAACCCGTGTCGGCAAGACGGCGGAAACTGTCAATCACCTCCGGAGCATATCTGTCGAACTGCTCAAGGACGGAGCCTGAAACCGAGAAGGCAACCTTGAACTTGCCCCCGTTCTGTTTGATGAGGTTGAGAAGGAGTTCGTTCATAGGAAGGTAGCACCTCTGTGCGACCCTGCGGAGAATGGTCCTGTTCGCAAAGTCATCATAATAATGTGAGTCCTTGCCGATGTCGAAGAATCTATACAGTCTGAGTCTGGTCGGCTGATGGACTTGGAAATAAAGACATATACTTTTGCTCATAATCTTTCGTATTTGTGGTTAAAGAACTGACTCATAAACTTTTTTGACCTTTGCGGCGGCGTTGTTCCATTTGAGGGAGTTGACCTCGTCATAGCCGCATCTTGCAGCAAGGGCGGAGATTGCAGGATATTGCAGGAGGCCATAGATGGCATCCGACATCGCATCGACATCCCAGAAATCCACCTTCAGGGCATATTTGAGAATCTCGGCACACCCTGACTGCTTGGAAATGATTGAAGGCACATTGGTCTGCATCGCCTCAAGAGGTGATATTCCGAAAGGCTCGGAAATGGAAGGCATCACATAGACATCCGACAGGGCGAACATCTTCTGCACCTCCTGCCCCCT
>JBJEJS010000151.1:0-3000 GCA_051878235.1 Candidatus Cryptobacteroides sp. | reverse complement strand
AAATCCAGGCAGTCGATGAATCCACCTGAGGGGAAACCCTCTTCGAACATCATTATCAGCCTCATCTCGTCGGTCAGCAGAAGCCTTTTCCTGATTTCCGGGACTTCTGCCGAATACCGCTCCTCAGCCACCCTTACGGTGGCATATTGCGTGGAGCATCTGTCGGAAATCATCTTCCTTATCCTGTCGAATCCGGTCTTCTGCTCCGTCCTCAAATCCCAAAACCTGTCTTCAATCTTCCCTTTTTCTCCCATACCTATTCAGACAAAGAATTGCTCAACAGCAATTTAAGTTCGTTTATATTGTTGATGCCGGTGACATTCCCGCCTTTCACGAAAGAAATGCCCCCGGTCTCTTCGGACACCACGACCACCTCGGCATCAGTCTCCTCGGAAATCCCGATGGCGGCCTTGTGCCTCATCCCGAATGAAGGCGGTATGTCCGTCTTCTCGGTTATCGGAAGGGTGCAGCGCGCCGCCACTATCCTGTTGCCGCTGATGATGACCGCCCCGTCGTGCAGGGGGGAGTTCTTGAAGAAAAGGTTCATCAGCAGGCGGCGGTGGATGGCGGCGTCGATTTTGTCCCCCGTCTCTATTATGTCGTCAAGAGGAGTCGTCTGCGGAATCACTATCAGAGCCCCCGTCCTGGCTTCGGACATCCTTCGGCAGGCCTCGGTAATCTCGTTGACGGCATCACTTCCCATCGCCCCCTTCCTGCCAACCTTACGGAAAAACTTGTCTATGACCGAATTGCGTGGGGCGTTCATCAGATACCTGTTGCCCAGCCGCATAAGAAACCTCCTTATTTCAGGCTGGAAGATGACTATCAGGGCGAGCACTCCCACATTCAGTATCATATCCATAATCGTGGAGGTGAGCTTCATCCCCAGCACCGACACGATGAACCTGATGAGGTAGAGGGAGATGATGGCAACGAATATGCTCCACGCCGCCGAGCCCCTTATCCACCTGAACAGCAGGAAGATGATGACGGCTACAAGCAGTATGTCAAGGATGTCCGTGAACGACAGCCTCAAGAATCCGAAACTGAAACAGAAGTTAAGCATATCTCCACAAAAATACGGAAACTCATAGTGGAATTTGAAAATTCCTGTTTTGCAGAAGACAAAAATAATCAAATTTTATGAGCGGACAAAAAAGTCATCCGTCCTGACTGAAAAAGTTATTAAATATCCGCAAAGTATTGATATTTGAAAAATAAATTGTATATTTGCAGCCCGCCAAAAGTGTGCGGCGGGAGTAAGTTATTTATAATCAATTAATTAAACAAACCAATGCCTGGATTAATTGGAAAGAAAATCGGAATGACTTCCGTTTTCGGTGCTGATGGAAAGAATATTCCATGCACCGTCATTGAGGCTGGTCCATGTGTAGTTACGCAAATTCGTACAGTAGAGAAAGATGGTTATGCCGCTGTACAGCTTGCCTATGACGAAACAACTGAGAAACATACCAGCAAGGCTTTGAAAGGCCATTTTGAAAAGGCAGGAACCACACCTAAACGCAAACTCGTTGAGTTTAAGAACTTCGACACGACGAAGGTGAAACTCGGCGATGTGCTCACGGTCAATGACCTCGAACTTCATCTTGAGAACGAGACTGACTGGCTTGATGTGACCGGAACCTCCAAAGGAAAAGGTTTCCAGGGTGTCGTTAAGCGTCACGGCTTCGGCGGTGTCGGCGGAACAACCCACGGTCAGCACAACAGACTCCGTCACCCTGGTTCACTCGGTGCATCTTCTTGGCCTTCAAGGGTGTTCCCTGGAATGAGGATGGCGGGCCATATGGGAAATGAGCGTGTCAAGGTGATGAACCTTGAGGTTGTGAAGCTCATCCCTGAGAGCAACCTTATCGTAGTAAAGGGCTCTGTACCTGGAGCCAAGGGATCTTATGTAATTGTGGAGGATTAAGGTATGGAATTGTCAGTTTACAAGATTGACGGATCAGAGTCCGGAAAAAAGGTTGTCCTCAATGAGGAGATTTTTGGCATAGAGCCAAACGATCACGCTATTTACCTTGATGTAAAGCAGTATCTTGCAAACCAGCGTCAGGGAACCGCAAAGACCAAGGATCGCAGTGAGGTCGCTTACAGCACCAAGAAACTCATCCGTCAGAAAGGTTCAGGCGGTGCGCGTCACGGAAGCCGCAAGGCCAACATCTATGTGGGCGGAGGCCGCGTCTTCGGACCGGAGCCACGCTGCTACCGCACTAAACTCAACAAGAAACTCAAACAGCTTGCAAGGTTCTCCGCTCTCTCTTACAAGGCAAAGGAGAATTCAATCACAATGGTTGAGCCATTCGCTATGGATGCTCCTAAGACCAAGGAGTTCATCCAGATTCTCAAGAACATCAAGGCCGGAGACAGGAAAGTTCTGGTCGTTCTCCCGGAGAATTCCAACAACATTTACCTTTCTTCACGCAATCTTCCTGAGGTCAGGGTCATCACTGTTGACGAAATCAACACCTACGCCATTATGAACTCAAATTCAATGGTGCTCGTTGACGGAGTGCAGGAAATACTCGCTTCAAGGATCAAACGCTAAACCGATTGAGAGATGGGAATTATAATTAAGCCACTGGTAACAGAAAAAATGACGGTTCTGGGCGAAAAGTTGAACCGCTACGGTTTCATCGTAAGTCGCGATGCCAACAAGATTGAGATCAAGGCTGCGGTGGAGCAGATGTACAATGTGACAGTTGCGTCAGTTAACACTGTCAACTATCACGGAAAGAGAAAATCCCGTTATACCAAAGCCGGTATGCTCAAGGGACACACCAATCACTACAAGAAAGCGTATGTGACCCTTGCCGGGGAGGACAAGATCGATTTTTATGCTAACATCTAACAGGGTATAAGTCATGGCAGTAAGAAAATTCAAACCGGTAACTCCCGGACAGAGGAACAAGGTAATCAGTGCTTTTGACGACATTACCTGCAAGAAACCTGAAAAGTCTCTCCTCGCTCCGCTCAAGAAGGCAG
>JBJEJS010000150.1:0-3001 GCA_051878235.1 Candidatus Cryptobacteroides sp. | reverse complement strand
TACTCCGCTACCGAACTCCAGAATAGAGATATCGAAGGTACCGCCGCCCAGGTCAAATACAGCAATCTTCATGTCCTTGTGAGCCTTGTCCACACCGTAGGCCAGAGCAGCTGCGGTGGGCTCGTTCACTATACGCTTAACTTCCAGACCAGCAATCTGACCGGCCTCCTTGGTGGCCTGGCGCTGGGAGTCAGAGAAGTATGCCGGTACGGTAATCACAGCCTCGGTAACTTCCTGGCCCAAATAGTCCTCTGCGGTCTTCTTCATCTTCTGAAGAATCATCGCGGAGATTTCCTGCGGAGTGTAGAGACGTCCGTCGATGTCAACACGCGGAGTGTTGTTGTCGCCCCTGACCACCTTGTAAGGCACCCTTTCGATTTCCTTTCCGACCTGGTCGTAGGTCTCACCCATAAACCTCTTGATTGAGAACACGGTCTTGTGAGGATTCGTGATGGCCTGACGCTTTGCAGGATTTCCGATTTTCCTCTCACCTCCCTCTGTGAAAGCCACAACTGAAGGGGTAGTCCTCTGTCCCTCATTGTTGATGATTACGGCAGGCTCGTTGCCCTCCATCACGGCCACGCAAGAGTTCGTGGTTCCCAAGTCGATTCCAATAATTTTTCCCATAATATTTTTCTCCTTTTTATTTATTCATATATCTTTGCCGTCCAGCGGCGTCCCGCCTGCCTAACGGAAGCGGACGACGGACATATATCTAATCTTGTGCCAAGGTCCGAAGGACCGCAGGCTTATGACAAAATGGCAGAAACCGCGACAGAAATATGACATATTTACGAAATATGGAATACCGTGAAATAGGACCTCAGGAATACGGCGACCTTGAGTCAAGAATCCTGTACGAGGACAATCATCTGATAATCTTCAACAAGCGTCCCGGAGAGATAGTCCAGGGCGACAAGACGGGGGACGAATGCCTTTGCGAGACCCTCAAGGCATTCATCGCCCAAAGGGACAGGAAACCGGGGAAGGTCTTTCTCGGGGTGACCCACAGGCTTGACCGTCCTGTGAGCGGGGCGACAATTTTCGCCAAGACATCAAAGTCGCTTGAAAGGATGAACGCGATGTTCCGCGAAGGGGACATCCACAAATACTATTGGGCTCTGGTCTGCAACGAGCCAAAACCGTCATCAGCCCTCCTTGAGGACAAGGTCTATAGGATCGAGAAGCAGAACAAGACCTACATCTGCCGTCCCGGCCACGACAGGCCTGACGCAAAGACCGCCCGTCTGGAATACAATCTCATCGGAAAGACCGAAAGATATTTTCTTGTCGAAGTGAGGCTCCTGACAGGCCGCCACCATCAGATACGCTGCCAACTCTCAGGCATAGGCTGCCCCATCAAAGGCGATCTGAAATACGGGGCCTCAAGATCAAACCCCGACGGAGGCATCTGCCTGCATTCGAGACGGATTGTCTTCACCCACCCTGTCAAGAAAGAGGAAATGACCATCGAAGCCCCCGTCCCCGCCTCCTGGAAAGGCATTGTCCAATAGGGGAACAGGGAAGTCACATCTCAAGGCGGATGTTGTCGAGCCAGAGGATGTTGCCGACACCGCCGTAGAAGGCTTCCTGGCAACTTGCGAGGAACTTCACAATCAGATAATTCGGTTCTGTGCCCTCAGGAGCCCAGCCTTCCTCTATCACAGGGACATTCCTGCCCTTGCGGTTGAAGGCGTGGTATGCACGGTCGGGGTCCGTGTCAAGCTGCATATAACTTCTGTAGCACGGATCGGCTGTGATGTCACCGTACCTGACCTCAATCCTATGGCCGTTCCTCCATTCAGGGACATTCTCCGTGAAACGCTCGTAGCCTGTGCCGACACGGAGCGCGTGAAGGGTCCCGTTCTCGTCCTCCCACCTTTTCTGCAGAAGGATCACCGCCTCAGGGTAATCTGGATAGTCCAGAATCTTGAGTTTTGAGAAGCCTGTCCCCCGGACTACCGTGTGCCCGACCTCTGCCTTGTAGTCGAAGACAAGAGCCTTCGGAAACCCGCAGAACTCAAGACCGTAAACGACCTTCGACATCGGGTCCTTGGTGGATTTGATCGGCTCAAGAAGGTCCCCGAGCAGGAAAGCCCCCTGACAGACCACGTGCATATCTATCCCCAGAGCCTCCACATCCTCGATGTGGGTCTCTATCCTCGCGCAATATCCGTCATCCCTCCTCTCGGGGAACACGGTGGTATTGGTCTTGTAAACCCCTGCCACACAGGCCAGCACATTGTTCGTCCTCCAGAGGTATTCCGAAGGCTTGACCAAAGGCTCGCGGGAGAACAGGGTGTCTGCGTTGCCGTAGAATTCATAAAGACACTTGGTTTTTCCGCCAAGAATGTCGGATTCCTTGACCGCGCGGACAGACCAACTGTCCAATTTTCCATATTCATTGATTTTGTCCACGATGTTCTGCTGCGCATTCAGCGGCAGATTCAGGACACAAAAAGAGAAAGCGGTTAAAAATAAAATTGTTCGTCTCATCAATAATTATTAATCTTGCAAATTGGTTGCAAATATAGTAAATATGAGGATAAAATCTGTTTTTTTTTGCCTAATCACATCTTTTTGCACATTTACGGCATACGCAATACCTGCAAGAAGAGGGATTTTTACCCTTTCCCAGCCTGACGGGAGCAGGTTTGAGGCTGTGCTTTGGGGTGATGAGTTCGGACATATTAAAAAAACCAGGGACGGTCACGCAATAATACAGGATGAGGACGGATGGTACTGCTATGCCTCTTTCGACGCGCAGGGCAGGAGGTTCAGCAGCGGAGTCCGTGTAGGCGATGCCGCATCTTCGGATGTGCTCTCGGCAAGCCGGAACATTCCTTTCGGCCACATCAGGCAGAACATCTTTGAACGGCGCAGCACTCTTGCCGGAATAAGGGAGAATGAAGGGGAGCCCCTCCTGAAAAGGATAATGAACGCCCAGGGAGTCCTCCCGGGAACAAAGGCATCTGAAGCAGTCAAGAAGCACGCGATAGTC
>JBJEJS010000149.1:0-3013 GCA_051878235.1 Candidatus Cryptobacteroides sp. | reverse complement strand
GTTCAGGCACAACATCCTTGAGAAAGGCGGCAGCGAGGAGCCGATGGTGCTTTACCGCCGCTTCCGTGGCGCGGATCCTGACCCTAAGGCTCTTCTTCGTGCCAGGGGACTGGAATAGCATTCCTGGAATCTGATTTTGCGTTCATAATTTCCGTCCTGGTCCGGACAGCCCTTTGGGGAATCTGAAAAAAGTTGTTTCGGATTCCTTAAACCTTTGAGGAGGAAATCTGTCTAAACCGGGTCCCGGATTCAAACGAATCCGTAAAAAGGAAAATTATGAACGCAAAAATTATCCCTACAATTGCAGGTGCACTGGTTTTGTGCACTGTGCTTTTCGCCCAGCCGTCCGACAGGCGGATGCCCGTCAGGGAAGGCGCGGAGCAGAGACAGGAAAGGCAGGGAAGGCCACAAAGGCTCTCTCCTGAAGAAAAGGCCGCACGCACGGCGGACAGGATGAAGGAATTCCTTGCAATCACCGACAAACAGTACAAGAAAGTTTATAAACTCTTCCTCAAGGATGCTAAGATTGAGGAGGAGCAGGCTTTGTCGCACCCTTTCCCTGAGGGAGGACGGCCTCAAGGTGACAGACCGCAGGGTGGCAGGCCTGAAGGCGGGCCGGGACGTGGCGGTTTTGATGGCGGTCACGGCGGCTTCGGTCCCGGAGCAGGCGGCCCAGGAGGGGGATTCCCCGGCGGCCAGGGCGGACGGGACGGTTTCAGGGGAGGTCCTCACGGTGGCCAGGGCGGTCCTCAGGGTGAGATGGGCCCTCGCGGGGGAAGTCCTATGCCGGATGTCTTTTCAGAGGAATATATCGCCAAGAGGGAGAAGAAGTTGAAAGGTATCCTCAAACAGGAGAAATATGACCGTTGGAGGCAGAAATATCCTGTCGAGATGCCGCCGCTTCCTGAACCTGTATTCAGACAGCAGTGATGCCATATCCCTTTTCTGCGACAGAAGTTTATATCATATAAGTACATATAACATAAATCTTTCTGATATGAAGAAAATATTCATAATCCTTGCATCTGCCCTGATGCTTCTTGGCGGATGTCAGAAGACACCCGCTCCGCCGGTACCGGAAAAACCGGGTTACGGCGAGAACGACAATTCCACTCCGCAGATTGACACCGGTGAGAACGGCTATGACTCGAATGTGGCCGAGGATTCCGATGACGATGTGGTCAAGGATGACGGATCAATCTATTGGGAGGCAGGGGATTTCTCCAAGGTCGTGTCTGTGGCTTACAACGGGTCGGAGGCTGTCGTGACCAACAATGTCGAGGGGGTCACAGTACATTGCAGCGGCGCGGATGTGACTGTCGAGACAGGGACTGTGGAAGGGGTTGAGGTCATCCTGAAGGGCCTCTCCTCCAACGGGCAGATAACATTATACGGGAGCAAGAATGTGAAACTTACGCTCGACGGGGTGAGCCTCACAAGCAATGTGAGCATCCCTGTGAACTGCCAGAAATCATCGGTCCTGTTCCTGCATCTGAATGCGGAGAGTGAGAACCAGCTGGCTGACGCTTCCTCGCAGTCGGACGAATCCTATTATCCCGATGGCGTGTCATCTTCGGACGAGAAAAGGAACGGTTGCATATATACTAAAGGCAGACTTGTTCTTAGCGGTTCCGGAAAACTTGAGTTGAATGGCAACAACAAGCACGGAATTTCTTCAAAGAAGGCCCTCTATGTCAGACCGGGGGTCACCATCGTAGTCAACGATGTGAAAGACAACTGTTTCAAAGCGTCCGAGATGACTGTCACCGGAGGTTATATCTGGGCTAAGACTTCGGCAGACGCGGGAAAATGCCTGAGTTCGGACGGAAATGTCACCATCTCCGGAGGAACGCTCAAACTCTACACTTCAGGCGGATCGATTTACGAGGCTGACGCCAATGACACATCCTCCCCTTCGGGTATTAAGGCTGACGGTGATGTCCTCATCTCAGGCGGTGAGATCCTTTGTGTCAGCACAGGAGACGGCGGAAAGGGTATCAGCGTGGACGGGGACTTCCGGATGACGGGGGGAACTGTCAATGTCGCAACTTCCGGCGGGAAATTCGTCTATAGCGCGTCCCAGGACCTTGATTCCTCTCCAAAAGGCATCAAGGTGGACGGGGAGATCATCATTGACGGAGGCTTCCTCAATGTGCAGGCCACAGGAAGGAGCGAAAGTTCGGAAGGACTGGAGAGCAAGACCAAGATTACTGTCAACGGGGGAGAGGTCTTCTCCTATTCCTACGATGACGCCATCAATGTCGGCGGGGACAAGCCTGTCGGGATTGAAATCAACGGCGGAAAGGTCTTTGCATTCTCGGACAACAATGACGGAATCGACTCCAATGCCAAACTTTGGGTGAACGGCGGAATCGTCATCTCTGCGGGCAGTTCAGGAATGGAGGAAGGCTTCGACTGTGACAACAAGGAGAATTTCATCGTGACAGGCGGAGTGCTCATCGGCACGGGAGGAGGCGCGATCGCCACATCGGCATCCAGCACACAGAGGTCTGTGATCTACAACGGGGTCAACACCACTTACGGCGAGTTCTTTGTGATCTGTGACGCTTCCCTCTCTCCGATACTGATGTACAAGATGCCTCAGTCGATGTCATCCACGAGCGTCTTCTTCAGTTCCGCAGACATCTAGTCAGGGGACACCTACACGGTTTACACAGGCGGCTCCGTAACAGGAAACACAGAGAACTGGAACGGACTTTATTCAGACGGTGTATATTCCGGAGGCACGCTTCTGGGCTCTTTCACATCATCGTCCCTTACTACAACCGTCGGGCAGAGCAGCGGTCCAGGAGGCGGTTCCGGACACGGTCCTGGCTGGTGGAATTAAAGCACGCCGGACCCGGGGGAGCATACCGGTGAAACTCATCCCAACTGGAATTTCCTTGCGGAACGGGTGAACTGAAGGAGCACGATCACCATCTGCTCCGATTCGAGGAGGAGGTCAAGATACAGGTAGCATACTGTCATATTGGCCTCCTCTTTTTGTATGTCC
>JBJEJS010000148.1:0-3020 GCA_051878235.1 Candidatus Cryptobacteroides sp. | reverse complement strand
CCTCGGGGGTGCCGCTTTGGAGAATGTTGCCCTCGTAGAGGAGGTAGGCGCGGTCGATGATGGCAAGGGTCTCGCCGACATTGTGGTCGGTGATGATTACTCCGATGTTCTTGTATTTGAGTTTGGCTATGATGTGCTGGATGTCCTCCACCGCAATCGGGTCAACTCCTGCGAAAGGCTCGTCCAGAAGGATGAACTTTGGGTCGATGGCAAGGGCACGCGCAATCTCGCAGCGGCGGCGCTCCCCTCCGGAAAGTTGGATCCCGAGGCTTTTGCGGACCTTGTGGAGGTTGAACTCGCTGATGAGGGACTCAAGCCTTTCCTTGCGCTCCGCCTTGGAGTAGTCGGACATCTCCATCACCGACATGATGTTGTCCTCGACAGACATCTTGCGGAAGACCGAAGCCTCCTGCGCAAGATAGCCGACACCCTTCTGGGCACGCTTGTACATAGGCAGGGAGGTGATGTCCTCGTCATCAAGGAAAATTTTCCCCGCATTGGGGACTATCAGTCCTGTAATCATATAGAAACTTGTGGTCTTGCCGGCACCGTTAGGACCGAGGAAGCCCACAATCTCCCCCTGTTCAACTTCCATCGAAACGCCTTTCACGACAGTTCTCGGACCATATTTCTTCACAAGGTTCTCACAGCGGAGTTTCATCTTCTTTCGTGTGTTTTTAATGAATTAAGGTATATGGGATATGCCGCCTTCTCATTTGACATCAAGCCCGAAGTCGGTGACGAGGCTTTTCACTTCGGAGTTCTTCTCCATCAGGTCCTTCGCCTTCTCGCTCGGCATATATGCCACCTGCGGTTTTTCCTCCTCAGGGATGACATCCACACGGAGCCTGACAGCGGAGGAGGTTAGCCTCTGGAAGTTTCCCTCCAGTTCGTGCAGGCATTTCTCCTGAATCCAGGTCATCTGCGCCTGGTTGAAGACGCTGAAAGTCACCACCGACACTCCGTCCTCTTCGGTCAGGGCGAGGCTGGAGGAGGCTATGGTGTTGGCAAGGCGCGGCTTTGAGGCATACAGCGACGACAGTTCCTGCCATTTTTCCTTGACCTCCTGTTCGGAGAGTTTCTTTGCCGAGACAGGGGCGGGGGCTTCAACCTCGACCTTGTCCTTGTCTTCCGTCAGGGATTTCACCGACAGCACATCCGCCTTTGCGGGCCTGGTGCGACGGGCGCGTCCCGTCTCCGAGGACGGGGTCTGCGGAGCGGCGGCAGGCTGGGCCGGAGCGGCGGACGGTTGAGGGGCGGCAGCCTGGACAGGGGCTGCGGCAGGTTGGGCTGCGGCAGAAGCCTGCGGTGCTGCGGGCCGTGCGGCGACAGGTTGGGAGGCGACAGGTTGGGAGGCGACAGGTTGGGAGGCGACAGGTTGGGCTGGAGCCTCGACAGGTTGCGCGGGAGCGGCGGAAAGCATACTCAGCCGCATCAGGGCAAATTCGATATGCAGTCTCGGATTGACACTCGCCTTGTACCCGCTCTCGCACACGGAAGTTATGCCGAGGGCATCATAAAGGAATTTCACGGAGCACCTTGCAGCCTGTTCCCTGTACCTTTCCTTCAATGATGCAGGAAGTTCCAGAAGGGCATCCAGACCCGCACTGCGGGCCACAAGAAGGTCCCTGAAATGGGAACTGAGGGCAGCGATGAAATGCAGGGCGTTGAAGCCTTTTGAAAGCACCTCGTCAAAAATCAGGAAAGCCCGGGAGTAATCCCCCGCAAGAAAGGCGTCGGTGAGATTGAACGAATATTCATAATCAAGGACATTCAGGTTCTTCAGCACATCCTTGTAGTCCACATCCGTTCCGCAGAAGGCAACCGTCTGGTCGAAGATGGTGAGGGCATCCCTCATCGCCCCGTCGGCCTTGGAGGCAATCACGTGAAGGGACTCGTCACCGATTGTGACATTCTCCTTACGCGCTATGTCCCTGAGTTGCCGTACTATGTCCTCGACGGATATCCTGTTGAAATCGTAGGTCTGGCACCTCGACAGGATGGTCGGCAGGATTTTGTGCTTCTCCGTTGTGGCAAGAATGAATATGGCGTATGCGGGAGGTTCCTCCAAAGTCTTGAGAAAGGCATTGAAAGCCTGCTGGGAAAGCATATGCACCTCATCGATGATATACACGCTGTATTTCCCGACCTGCGGAGGGATGCGCACCTGGTCCATCAGAGCCTTGATGTCCTCCACACCGTTGTTGGAGGCGGCGTCAAGTTCGTGGATGCAGTAGGAGCGGCCCTCGGAGAAGGACCTGCAGGACTCGCACTCACCGCACGGCTCCATATCCTCCGACGGATTGGAGCAGTTGATTGCCTTTGCGAAAATCCTCGCCGTGGTGGTCTTGCCGACTCCCCTCGGTCCGCAGAACAGGTATGCGTGGGCCAACTGGCCCCTGACAATGGAATTTTTGAGAGTTCTGGCAATGGTGTCCTGACCCACGAGAGACTCGAAGGTGTCAGGTCTGTACTTTCTTGCTGATACGATATATTGTGTCGTCATAGGATGACAAAGTTACGCATAAGGAACAAAGTTAAGCATAATCTTTGTAACTTTGCCGCGATTTTTCAATATTTCGATATAAGGATCACTACGATGAAGAAGATTTTGACCATTGTTACCTTGTTGGCAGTGCCTGTCATTATGTCGGCGCAGGCCCAAATAACGACAAAGAAGGTGAAACTTGAGGACTTCAGCGCGAAGACGACCAAAATTGTGCTGTCTGGCAATCCGTTCCTTGACACCGAATTGGAGGAGGCAGTGAAGAATGTGTGGGAGATTTCCCCATTCGAGTTCTGCACCCTTGAGGAATTCACACGGCTGAAGGGCAAGGAGGACTATTATTTCCTTATGACGGTCCTCGGCAAATTCAGGAAGGAGGCGGAGCCGGGGCTGACTATGCTGTCGCTTGTGAAGGGAGGAAAGGGGGCTGAGAAGAGCCTCGACAAGATGCTTGAGGTTGTGACCGTGCCGTTCTGTTCAGCCGAATTTCCCTCAGGCAGGGAGATGGTGTTCC
>JBJEJS010000147.1:0-3028 GCA_051878235.1 Candidatus Cryptobacteroides sp. | reverse complement strand
CAGATTGTTATGTCCTCCGCCAACTATGGCAGTATATCTCTTTCCGTAAGGTCCGTAAACACTGTCAGCCGTGGCAATCACACAATCATAACTGTACCTTGTGCTCTTGTCTGTCAACCCCTCCTTCTCCACATAAGTGTCCCCCTCCACAGTGCGATGGGCCCAGATTGCCTGGACGAGATGATATTTCCCGTCATATTTGAAGATGAACGCCCCTTCAATATAAGGTTCAGGATCGTACGGGGTCTCCTCCAGCAGGCGTACTTCCTCTGCAAGACCGCTCATATCGGGTTTCATCCTTGCGATATAATGATTATGTCCGACGAAATAGACTGTGCCGTCAGTGTCTTCAAAAAGGCTTCCGTCTATGTTGGGGAATATGGCACTCTCCGTGTTGCCGTCAATATTCTCGTACGGTCCTTCGGGACGGCCCGTAGTGCTTTTCAGGATAAATGACCCACGTCCTCCGGCAGATTGATTGAGACAGGCTACGATAAACCAGTTGCCAACACTTTTTATATAGTGCAGTTCCGGTGCCCAGACAGCCCTGAACTTGTTGTCAAGAGGATCTCCGTTTATGGATTTCTTTGCGTATTTTTCGCCTTTGGCATACACCTTTGGTTCCTTCTGCCAGGTCCCGTCCCTGTCCAAGGACCAAATCAACCCGAGGCTCTCCCAATTTTCCATATCTTCAGAACGCCAAAGATATATTCCGTCGTTCCAGTCCCAACAATGAATCTGTCCTGGAAATTCCCTGCAAGGATCAGCCGTCGTCCCGGTCATATAATAATAACCGTCAGGCCCCATAATGGTCCAGGTGTCACGCATCCAGTAGTTGAACGCAGGTTCGACAGACTCCGGCACCCTCAGGGCCTTGTTTTCCGTGTCCGCATCTCCGTACCTGCCCCCATCCGCCCCGCAGGCAAGACAAGTGGCCATCGACACGGCACAAGTCGCAATACGCAATAAATTCATCATAACCTATTTATTTTCTATGTGGTAATTATATTTATCCCTTTTGAATGAATACCTTCTCCCCGGCACAGGAAGCGGATCCTGAAGCCTAAGCTCCCACGACAGCATTTCCCTTAAAAGTTCATCCTGGATTTTGGCATATTTCTTAATTCCGAACAAATTCCTGATTTCAGACCGGTCCTTTCCAAGATTGTACAGTTCTCCGTTTCCGTAACTGTCCATAATCAGTTTCCAGTCCCCCTTCCTGACCATCCTTGACATCCCGGACTGTGTCCAGGTGTTGAGTTCGTCAAAATGAGCTACCTTTCCCGGAGTAAGGGCACCCTCACTGTCAAAAGTCAGGCTTTCATCAAGAGGATATTCAAGTCCGCCATAACCTCTCTGCACCACAATGCTCTCAAATTCTGCTATTGGATAATCCCCACCCGTGAGCATAGGCCACAGGCTCCTTCCCTGCACCCCTAACGGAATCTCTGCACCTATTGCCGTGCAGAGTGTAGGGAAGATGTCAGCAATGGACACAAAATCAGCACGCGGTCCTGCACCGGTGTTTTCAATTCCATATCCTGCCCAAACCATCGGAATCCTTGCAAGGCAATCCGGAAGCCCTGCTCCTTTTCTTATCAATCCGTACTCCCCGCAATAATCCCCGTGGTCGGACAACACGATGAAAATTGTGTTGTCATATAGCCCCTTCTCCTTACAACCTTCCACAAGCCTTTTAATCTGGTCGTCAATAAGCCTTATCATACCCATATAGTTCCCACGCAGACGCGGAAGGTCCCTTTGCAGGTCAGGACAGGACTCATCCTCCAATGACGCAAGAATCTGATACTGGGAATCCTTGTATTTCAAGGCAGACCTGTCGGTTGCCGGAGCAGGGATTTTCTCCGGGGCGAACATCGAATAATACGGTTCACATATCTGGAAAGGATTGTGCGGTTCCGGGAAGGACACCCACACAAAGAAAGGACTGTCCTGCTTTGACTGACGGTCAATCCACTGAAGTGTCTCATCCACAATCTTGACAGGCTGCTGTTCCTCCAGCTTAATCGGAGACGGTTCAAGCCATTGCCCCCTTGCGTCTTTGGTCAGAAAGTCAGCCGTGTGCCTCTCTCCATCCGTCTTTGGCTTTCCTTTTCCCCAATGACCGTAGGCAGACCAGAAATCCATATCAGACGGCTTAAGATATGCGTGATTCTTTCCAACAAGCGCGGTCCGGTAGCCATTCTCCTTCAGCACCCTGACCATATCGGTGCCAAAGCGCACATCCTGAAGGTTATGATTTGTACGGACAGCTGTCGCTGACGGATAACGCCCTGTGAACATCGAGCACCTTGCAGGCGAACTGGCAGGCATAGTCGTGTACGCCCTGTTGAACCACACATTCGACGTTGCAAGACTGTCCACAAATGGCGTGATTTCCATCGGGAAACCTTCCCTTCCACACAGATCGGCACGCTGCTGGTCAGTCATTATCAGCACAATGTTAGGACTGCCTGTCTGCGCGTCAGCTAACGAGTACGCCATCCCGGACAAGACAGTCATCAGAGTCAGTTTTGTTTTCATTTCCATTATCATTTGAATCTATAAATCGTAAGGGATAAAGGGGCGAGATCTATTCCGTAACTGAAATCCAGAGTTTCCAACGACTTCACAGGACACACAGCATCCTTATCATCCGGAGTGTTGTTCTTCCCTCCTTCCAAGGCAAGGAGACATTTTTCTGCCTTGACACGCCTGCTGAAACCCTTCACATCCGTGCACAACGACACCCGCTCCGGCATCAGATTGATCAGTTTCAGGACATATTCTCCTGTGGCGGAGTCCTTTCCCATTGTAGCAAACACCTTCCTCATTCCATCAATGCCACACACAACCGAATCATAATATGTGTCTATCGGGTTGTCCTTAAACATTTTCGACAGATAGAACATTGCTGTCCTGACACTACAGTCCACACCATTCACCAGCATAGATTTGGGTTGTCTGTGACCGCTGAAATCCCAATGTCTCATAACGGGTCTCTCTGCAATCATCGGATTCAAATCAC
>JBJEJS010000146.1:0-3033 GCA_051878235.1 Candidatus Cryptobacteroides sp. | reverse complement strand
AAACTGTATGAATACTCGACCACGATATACGAGAAGAACAGGATGTCCGTAATGCTTGACTCTGATATGAGTTACACCTACGGATCGTTCCGCAGGAAATGCGACGAAGTGTCCGCAAGGCTTTCGAGATACGGAATCGGAGCGGGAGACAGAGTGGCAATCCTTTCCCACAATATGCCTAACTGGACGGTGGCGATGTTCTCGCTCGTGCCTTTCGGAAGGATAGCGGTCCCTATTCTCCCAGACTCATCCGAGAGTGAAATCACGAACATACTCACCCACTCCCAGTGCAAGGCCGTGTTCGTGTCCCAGAGGCTCATAGGGAAAATCAGCCAGGAATGTCTCGACAGGCTTGTCCTTGTCATCGACATAGAAAAGATGGACATCATCAGGAGGGACGATTCGGCATACACCTGCAACGGCAGGGTGATCAGTCCACTCCCTGACGACCTTGCGACAATCATCTACACCTCAGGGACTACCGGAAGCGCGAAGGGAGTGATGCTGAGCCACCGCAATCTCGTGACCAACATCAAGATCTCATACCACGCCCACAAATGCACCGAAAAGGACAAATGGCTCTCAATCCTGCCTATGCCGCACACCTACGAAATGAGCATCGGCGTACTCTATCCTATATATGTGGGAGCCTGCGTATATTACCTCCAGAAGCCGCCGACACCGTCGGTGCTCCTGTCCTCCCTCAAGATCGTCAAGCCGACAGTAATGCTTTCCGTGCCTCTGATCATCGAGAAGATCTACAGGAACAGTGTCGTCACGACAGTCTCCAAAAGCCGTGTGCTCAAATGGATGCAGGAGAAGATGCCTTCATTGCTCTATTGGTTTATAGGAATGAAGCTGAAGGCCACATTCGGAGGGCACATCAAGTTCTTCGGAATCGGAGGGGCGAAACTCGACATCACCGTCGAGGCCTTCCTCAAGAAGGCGCATTTCCCATACGCCATAGGATACGGAATGACGGAATGTGCCCCGCTCATCTGCACGGCAAACACCAAGCAGACAAAGGTCGGCTCTACAGGAGGAGCGGCCTGGGGTGTATCTGTCCGCCTGAACAATGTCAACCCTGAGACAGGCGAGGGAGAGATTGTGGTGAAGGGAGACAATGTGATGCTCGGTTATTACAAGGACCCTGCGCGCACCCGCGAGGTGTTCACGGACGACGGCTGGCTCAGGACCAATGACCTTGCCCTCCAGGACGAGAAGGGCAGGTTCTACATCAAGGGAAGGCTTAACAATATGATAGTCGGGCCTTCAGGAGAGAACATATATCCTGAGGAGATAGAGAAGGTCATAAACGATATGGAGGAGGTCAACGAATCCATCGTGATGGAAAGGGACGGGCACCTTGTGGCCCTGGTGCAGTTCAATGACAACATAATCGACTGGGACCAGGAGGGCGAGGACGAGTTCTTCGAAAAAATGGAGGCACGCAAACAGGCTGTCCTCAATTTCGTGAACAAGCACGTCAGCAAGTCCTCCAAGGTCAATTCTGTCGAGGTGATGAAAGAGCCTTTTGAAAAGACAGCGACCCAGAAGATCCGCCGTTTCAAATACCGTAAGGATCCGTCTTCATCAGAGGGGAAGGACTCCCATACGGAGAAGAAGGAATCGTCATCCGACACAAACTGAAAAGACCTACATATATGAAAAGACATATCCGTTTCTGGCTGCAGATGACCGCAGCGGCAGTTCTTGTGGTATTATCTTCCTGCCGCAAAGAGGAATCTCCTCTGGATCCCAAACCTTATGAGCCGCCACAGGACATAAAGGAATTCCTGGAATCCATCCCGCAAATCAGTTCGGTGAAGGAATTGGAAGACGAATGTACCGGTTTCGAAAGCAAGTGGGAATTGACCTTCACCCAACCTCTCGACCATTTTGACGGAAGCATTGGATATAAGATCCCGCAGAAGTTATATCTGCATTTCAAGTCATACGATGCCCCTGTCGTGTTTTACGGCACAGGATATAATATAATGAATTATATACCTGATGTGGCCACTCTTCTCGATGCGAATGTGATTGAGTTCGAATACCGGTATTTTGACACTTCCATACCTGACGGTATGTATCCGGATGTGAATTGGACCTACTTGACCTCGTGTCAGGCGAGTGCCGACCTTCACGCCATATACGAAGCCTTCAAGCCCGCATTCGGAGGCAAGTGGGTGTCAAGCGGCGTCAGCAAGGGCGGCATCACTTCAGCGTTTTATGCCCGTTTCTATCCTGACGACATGGATTTGTACCTGCCTTTCTGCGCACCTTTCTGTATGTCTTTGAATGATGAAAGGATAGGCAAGTGGATATCAAACGGGATCGCCACCAAAGAAGTGCGTGAGGGGATGATCGCCTTCATAAAAATGGCACTCAGGATGCAGCCGGAACTGTGTGCTGTTGCAATTGAAAACAAATATTTCAAACTGCTCACTCTCGAACAGATGGCTTTAGCCCTGCCGACCTATATCATAAGCACCTTCATACAACTTCTGTCCTATTACCCTGTGGAAGAGTGGTTTGGCGAAATTCCGACCAAGGACGACGAGGACTTCAGCGCACAGAAAGTTTTTGATTTCATTATCAGGACAATTGATGGCAATGCTGTGGAAGGGCGTAAACGCAACCAGGAAATGTTATTGGCGCTCACAAAGAGCGGAGAAGAGGAGGAACTGAGTCAGAATCCGTATTGCGCCCAGTCACTCAAGGAACTGGGATACTTCTGCTTCGACCTGACCCCTTATCAGGATGAGGTGAATGACAACCTCATAAGCGAAGCCTATGCCAGATTCGGTGACAATATGGGCACGAAAGCGGAAAGGGCTGCAATCACTTTCTCTGACACTCTGATGGTCAATTTCTTCGACAAATTCCTGCCCAAGACGGATGCAAAGATGATTTTCGTCTATGGACAGAACGATATCTGGACCGGAGCAGGCCTGCAGGAGGAAGATTGCGTAGGACCTAACGTTATAGGGCTTCGTGTTGCGTGAAGCGCAATTTGGAGCCCTGTTGTAC
>JBJEJS010000145.1:0-3038 GCA_051878235.1 Candidatus Cryptobacteroides sp. | reverse complement strand
ATTGAAAATATTGCAACAAAACGGACAGGTTGTACCTCATATCGGACAAAATTTCTTGAAAATCGCAGGAAAACGCTAAATTCGCGGCAGATAACACCTGAAACTATGCAAGAAATCGGACATCGGATGCTGATTTGTTCTATCTGCCTTTTCCTGTGGGCTTCCCCGCTTCCGGCAGAATCGTTCCATCCCCTGAAAAACTCCACAGGAGAGGACTGTCCTGTGTTCTGTGTCGCCACAGACGCTTGCGGCTATCTCTGGCTGGGCACGGACGAAGGGCTGGTCAGATATGACGGCTATCGCGGGAAGACCTATCGGAACAACCCTCAGGACAGCCTGTCCATTGTGAACAATGTCGTCAATGCCCTCCTTTTTGACGGGGAGAGCGGACTTCTTTATGTCGGGACGGACAGCGGCCTGTGCGTATATGACGGCAGGACGGACAGTTTCCGCAACGTGCGCCCGTTCGGGGGACGCCACATCAAGGCCTTGCTCAGGCACTCGGGAAAGATTTATGTCGCCACGACGGTCGGTCTCACCGTCCTGGATTGCAGGACCGGGGATGTCTCAGAAATCACTGACCTCCCGTCGCCCCACATCTCCAGCCTTTTCGCCCCGCAGGGGAAGCTCATCGCAGGCTCCTACGGACACATATATGTCTTGTCGGACGGGAATGCGGACATCCACAGGATTGATGCCCTCCCGCTTTCCTCCCTCGTGCTCTCGGTCTGTCCCGCAGGGCAGGAGGACAACCTGCTGTACCTCGGCACGGAGAGCGGCCTGCTGCTTTACGACACGGACCGCCGCGCCGTCCTGTCCCGCCGTCTCGACAATCTCTCGGTCAAGACTTTCTTCCACATCGGTCCCGAGTTGTGGGCGGGTACTGACAACGGCCTTTACATCTTCACGGAAGACGGGAAGATGACTGGATTCCGCCACATAGTCGGGGATTCCTCCTCCCTGCCCAATGATGTGGTCTGGAGCATATCGGAGGACTGTCGGGGAAACATCATCCTCGGCACGGATCACGGGGCTTCCATTGTGGAGACCACATCCCGTTTCAGGTACCTGCCCGTTAATCAGTTCACCGACAGCCAGACAGGTATGGACATATCTACCCTCAGGGCGGATGACAACGGGAATCTCTGGCTCGGGGGAAACAACGGACTGATACGCTACAACGGGTATTCAGGGAAAGGGGAGCGTTTTCTTGTCGACGGGGCTGACCGCAGCAAAAGGGTGTCCCACAACAAGGTCAGGGACATCTGCCCTGACGGGGAGAAAATCTGGATAGCCTCTGACGGAGGCCTGGACTGCTATGACTGCACCACAGGAAGGATAACCCACCATCATATCACCGAGCCTACCGGCAGATTCAGTTCGAAATGGATGTACAGCATTTCAAAGGATGACTGCGGGAGGCTGTGGCTCGGGACTTATGACGGGGGGCTTTTTGCCGTGGAGGCTGACGCGGTCCGTCCCGGCAATGTCGGGTGTGCCCTGCATCTCAACACGGCATCCGCACCGGCGGTCTCAAGCAACATTGTGCGGCACACCGTCTTCTGTGACGGTCTCCTGTATGCCGAGTGCGGGTCTTCGATAGATGTCATCGATTTGGGCACTATGCAGGCGCTCAGGTATGACCTGCCTCCAGGAGAGTTCTGCCTTTCCTTTGAGGAAGTCGCGGGGCATATCATTGCAGGGACGGAAACAGGAATCTACGAGATCCGTGACGGGAAGGTGGTCCGTCTTGCACAGGAGACCTTTCCTGCCAAATCACTATGCAGATTCAGGGACCGCCTGATGATATGCAGCGACAACATCCTCTATTCCTATGATTTCCACAGCGGGTCATTGGAGATGGAGGACACGGGAGGAAAGCCTTTCCTCTCGGTGGGAGTTTACCGGGGAGAGTTTTATGCGGGTACTGTTGACGGGATGATGGTGGAGAATTTCAGCAGCGTCCGCCCCGCAGACGAGTCTGCTGTCGTGATCTGCGATTTCAAGGTCAATGAGGAATATTCTCCCGTGTCCTTCTGGAGGGGACGGGATGTGGTGCTGCCGCATTCGATGAACACATTCACCGTCGAATTCTCGGACCTGCGTTTTGAACAGGCCAAGAGCCGCTTCTGCTATCGTCTGAAAGGCTTTGATGACAAATGGCGGCTGATACGCGAGGGGGAGAACTCGGCGAACTTCCTCAATATCCCGTCGGGGAACTACAGTTTTGAGGCCGCCCGCGCCTCGGTCACGGGAGAGCCTTTGGGGGATGCCGCTGTGATGAACATAAGGATAAGGCCTTTCTGGTATGCGACTCCTCTCGCATTTGTCATATATTTCATCATTTTTATAGGTCTTGTGCTCTGGATTGCCGCCAATGTCAGAATGAAGCACCAACTTCAGATTGTGAAGGTGGAGCGCGAGAAGGCGCTTGAGGCGGCGGACAGCAAGACACGGCTTCTGGACGGAATATCGAAGGAGTTCGGAGGGGAACTTGCCACAATCAAGCATTTTGTTGACAGAATCGGATATTCCGAGTCGGATTCCCTCAAGAGCGGGATCGTCAGGGACGCAAGGAAAAGTGCGGAGAAGATGCACATCCTCCTTGAGAAGATGAGCGACTACAACAAGGAGCCTGAACTATACATCCCGTCTTTCGTCAATCTGGAGGAACTCGCGAGGGAAGTGTGGGACGGCTTTGTCAAGGATTTTGAGGACAGGCAGATAAACTTCAGGTTCGTCGCGGAAAAGATAGGATATATCTTCATAGCGGACAGGCTTCAGTTGGGGAATGTCTTCAGGACATTGCTGTCGAACTCGTTGAAGTCCACCCCTGAGGGAGGAAGCATCCTGATGAGCCTGAACATTTGCCGTCAGGACAAGGATATGCTTTGGGCACAGTTGAAGTTCGAGGACACAGGCAGGGGAATCCCTGAGGAGGAACTGCCGATGATATTCAACAAATTCTATTCTGCCCCGTCAGGGTACAATGCCGTCGGGGATGGACAGGTGACGGAACTCCACAATGTCAAGACAAT
>JBJEJS010000144.1:0-3050 GCA_051878235.1 Candidatus Cryptobacteroides sp. | reverse complement strand
GTGTGCTGGCATTCCGGAAGGCATTTCACGGAAGGACTTCAGGGGCGGTTGCGGCAACTGACAACCCGAAGTTGCGCTCCCCTTTCAATTACTCGGGGAATGTGACATATATTCCTTTGAATGATGCGGCCCAGGCAGAGAAGGAACTTTCTTCAAAAGAATATGCGGCAGTCATAATAGAGGGAATCCAGGGGGTTGCCGGGATATTCGAGCCTGCAGAGGGATTCCTCAGGACACTTAGGGAGTTGTGCACAAGGACAGGCACAATGCTGATTCTGGATGAAATCCAGTCCGGCTACGGCAGGAGCGGAAAGTTTTTTGCGCACCAGTTTGCCGGGATAGAGGCGGACATCATCACTACTGCCAAAGGGATGGCCAACGGTTTCCCGATTGGAGGAGTGCTGATAAGTCCTGAGGTGAAGCCGGTCATAGGAATGCTCGGGACCACTTTCGGTGGGAATCATTTAGCCTGCACCGCCGCATTGGCAGTTCTGGACATCATTGAGAATGAACATCTTGTGGAGAATGCCGCTGCCGTCGGGCAGTTCTTCAGAGATGCTTTTGCCCCGACGGGAGGCCCTCTTGACCCTGCCTTGAAGGAATTCAGGGGGAAGGGTCTGATGATAGGGTTGGAAGTCAAGGAGGAATATGCCGGATTGAGGGACAGACTGCTTTTCGAGAGGCATTTCTTCACTGGGGCTGCCGGGGCATCGGTCATCAGGCTGCTTCCGTCATTGACCATTTCCAAAGAGACGGCACAGGACTTTGTGCAGGCCTGGAAGGAGACCACCGTCGGGATGACTTGCCTGCCGCACAAACCTCACGATAACAGATAATCATAAACTTGTGTTATAACAATGAGACATTTCACATCAGTAAAACAGTTGGGCGACCTCAACGAGGCGTTCAGAAAAGCGAAATATGTTAAGGAAAATCCTTTTGCGGACCAGGAACTCGGCAGGAACAGGACCCTGCTGATGATATTCTTCAATTCGAGCCTGAGGACAAGGCTCAGCACGCAGAAGGCGGCTATGAATTTGGGAATGAATGTGATAGTCCTTGATGTGAATCAGGGGGCGTGGAAGCTGGAGACGGAAAGAGGGGTGATAATGGACGGGGACAAGCCTGAGCATCTCCTTGAGGCGATTCCTGTGATGGGCTGTTACTGCGATGTCATCGGGGTAAGGTCATTCGCAAGGTTTGAGAACAAGGACGATGACTACAACGAGGTGATACTCAACCAGTTCATCAAATATTCAGGAAAACCTGTGTTCAGTATGGAAGCGGCGACGCGGCATCCTCTCCAGACTTTCGCGGATATGATTACCATTGAGGAGTACAAGACGGTCGAAAGGCCTAAAGTGGTGATGACCTGGGCCCCACATCCGAGGGCGCTCCCGCAGGCTGTACCCAATTCGTTTGCCGAAGGGCTCAATATGACTGATTATGAGTTCGTCATCACACATCCGCACGGATATGAACTTGACCCGGCCTTTGTCGGGAATGCGAAAGTGGAATATGACCAGGACAAGGCCTTTGAGGGTGCGCATTTCATATACGCGAAGAACTGGGCGGCCTATTCCTCGGACAATTACGGGAAAGTGCTTTCCACCGACAGGAACTGGACGGTTGACAGCAGGAAGATGGCGCTGACGGACAACGCCTATTTTATGCACTGCCTTCCGGTCAGAAGGAATATGATTGTGACGGACGAAGTCATCGAGAGCGAAAGGTCGATTGTCATTCCGGAGGCAGCGAACAGGGTCGTCTCGGCGCAGACCGTGCTTAAGGAGATTCTTCTGTCGCTCTGAGGAGGAGTTTTATGGAAAAGTTGAAGGTCATAAAAATTGGAGGGAATGTCGTGGACAACCCTTTGTTGCTGAAACAGTTCGCAAAGGACTTTGCGGCGCTGGAGGGGAAGAAGGTCCTTGTGCACGGAGGCGGCGTCCTGGCGAGCCGGATCCAGAAGGCCCTCGGTCTGGAACCTGTGATGATTGAGGGAAGAAGGGTCACTGACGGGGAGACTCTGAAAATTGTCACAATGGTTTACGCAGGATGGTGCAGCAAGAACATCACCGCCCTGCTCCAAAGCGAGGGATGCAATGCTGTCGGGCTGAGCGGGGCTGACGGGAATGTCATCAGGGCCGTCCGCAGGGCCCCTGTCAGAATCGGCGGGGAACTTGTGGACTACGGATTTGTGGGGGATGTGACCGAGGACAGCGTGAACGGCGGTTTCCTGAAGAAACTGACGGAAGAGGACATCGTGCCTGTGCTGTGCGCGATAAACCACGACGGGCACGGCAATCTGCTGAACACCAATGCGGACACAATCGCATCCTCTGTGAGCGTGGCGATGGCAAAGGAAGGATTTGACACTGAACTGGTTTACTGCTTTGAGAAAAACGGAGTGCTCGCCGACAGGGAAGATGAGGGAAGCGTCATCAGTCTGCTTGACCGCGAAGGATTCGGAAGGCTGAAGATCGAGGGAAAGGTGGCTGACGGGATGATTCCTAAACTGGAGAACGCCTTCAGGGCTATTGAAGCGGGGGTGGGCAAGGTGGTCATCAAACACGCCTCCAACCTGCTTAATGATGTCGGAACAGTTCTGGGATGACGGGATTTTGACATTCATTCCGGACCTGACAAACAGTCATTCCCGGCATGATTCCTCCATTCCCGGTTTGATTTCTCTGTCATTCCCTGTTTAATTCCTCCATTCCCGGCTTGATTCCTCCGTCATTCCCGGCTTGACCGGGAATCTTCTTCACAGATGTCTTCAGGGTATAGATGCCCGGTCAGGCCGGGCATGACGAAAAAGAAGATAAAGGGATGATGAAAAGGGAGATAAAGGGCAGGACGAAAAGGAAGATAAAGGGCAGGACGAAAAGGGAGATAACGAGTTGACGAAAGAAGATAAAGGAATGACGAGAAGGGAGATAAGGATATGACGGAAGGAGATAAAGGGTATGGCGAAAGGGAGATAAAGGGGATGGCGAGAAGAAGGAAAGGACAATGAAAACGGCAGGATGAAAAAAGAGAGAATGAAATAA
>JBJEJS010000143.1:0-3066 GCA_051878235.1 Candidatus Cryptobacteroides sp. | reverse complement strand
TCCCCGCTGGTGCTCCTTGACGGAATCGAGTACGACATCACAGAGATAGACCCCTCCACAATTGAATCTATCACGGTCCTTAAAGATGTCGCTGCCGCAATCTACGGGATGAAAGCCGCCAACGGCGTGATTCTCGTCACCTCCAAGAAAGGGGCGAAGGGACGGCCGAAAGTCGAATACAAGGGGAAATTCGGAATCCAGTCCGCGACATATCTTCCTGATGTGGTCACCGACCCTATATTGTATATGCGGCTGAGGAATCTGGCGGAACTCAATTCCGGAGTCTCTGCAAGCGCTGTCTCATATTCCGCAGACCAGATTTATGAATATATGAACGGTATGGACATAGACCCTTCCATATATCCCTCATCCGACTGGTTCGGCATCTGTATGGAAAACGGCTATGTGCAGAACCACAGCCTCCGCCTGTCAGGCGGGACGGACAAGGTCAACTACGCCCTGGGATTCGCATTCACCGACCAGAAGGGTATCTTCATCGCCAACGACAAGGCGCAGAGGTATTCGCTCGACCTGAAACTGGATGTGAATGTCAACAGATGGCTGAAGGTCGGCGCGTCATTCCAGGGGAACATCAGGGTGTTCACGGAGCCGGGCTACGGGGCCTCCACAGTCCTCAACACGATTATGAGGGGTCTGCCGATTTTCTCGGACTACCACAAAGGGGAGTATTACGGCTCCACCTGGCTGTTCACCCCTGGACGCAACAACATAGAGAATCCGCGTATGGAGGTCGAACAGGGCTCCATCTACAGGAATTACCAGGAACTGCTCGCGACCCTGAACGGGGAGGCGGCAATCACAAAGCACCTGAAATACTACGCCACATTCGGCTTCCGCAGGATCGACCACTTCAGCAAGAACTTCATTCCGCAGATGTACACCATCAACCCCAAGACGGGGGATGTGAAAAAGTTCAACTCAAGCGCTCCGAGGGTTAAGGACTGGGACTCCGTGACAAGCCAATATACCCTTTCACACCGTCTGGTCTGGGAAAACGACTACGGGAAGCACAACATCCATCTTATGCTCGGGCAGGACTGGCAGCACAACGGCAGCCGCAATTTCCAGGCATATAACGCAGGGTTCAACGACAACACCCTGACCGAGCTCAACGCCCTGACCGACTACACAAACGCGAAGACGACAGGCTCGTCAAGCAGCAAGAGGCTCATTTCGTTCTATTTCAGGGGAGCATACACCTACGCGGAAAGATATATGCTTGAGGCGACCCTCAGGTACGACGGCTCCAGCAACCTTTCCAAGAGCAACCGCTGGCACATCTTCCCGTCAGTGATGCTCGGATGGAACATCAGCAAAGAGCCTTTCTTCAAGGCAAAGGACATCGACCTGCTCAGAATCAGGGCTTCATACGGAATAATGGGAAGCGAATCCGTGTCGCCATACAGTTACCAGATGACCTACGGGGCACTCTCGCAGAACTACATCTTCGGTAACGAGATTGCGGCGGGGTACGCCATCTCGCAGCTCACCGACAGCAATCTGGGATGGGAAAAGACCGCCTCGACCAATGTGGGCTTCGACCTGACTGCATTCAAGGGCAGGCTCAATCTCGAGGCTGACTATTTCTACAAACGGACATACGACATCATAATGACCAGGAACATCCCGACGCACGTCGGAGGGCTGGCAGGTCCGAAAAGCAATGTCGGCACGGTGCAGAACCAGGGATTCGAACTTTCCGCATCCTGGAAGGAGCAGAGGGGCAAGTTCCACTATGGAATCAACGGGTCAGTCAGTTATGTGAAGAACAAGGTGCTGGCTCTGGACGGCGGGCGCATCCTCAGCAACAGCAACACTCTCATAACGACCGAGGGCTACCCTATCCGTTCCTACTATGTCTATGAGGCTGACGGATACTTCCAGAGCGAGGAGGAAATCGCCGCAGCGAAAGCGGTCTATGGGGACAGGAGCAAACTCCGCCCGGGTTATGTGAAATATGTCAACCACACGGATGACGACACCATAGACGAGAATGACAAAATCATCACGAAGAACTCAATCCCTGAACTGACATACGGATTCGGACTCCAGTTCGGCTGGAACGGGATCTCAATCGAGGCGCAGTTCCAGGGAGTGGGAGATGTGTATGTCTATCTGAAGGACAATCTCGCCGTGCCGTTCAACAACGGGGCGGGGGTGACGATGGACTGGGCTACAAATTCCTGGACTCCGCAGAACCCTAATTCCCCTCTCCCCCTGCTCACGACCTACACGGACGCTCCCGAGAATTTCATCCCGTCAACGCAATGGCTATACAATTGTGCATATCTCAGGATGAAGAACCTCCAGTTGACCTACAAATTCCCGCAGAGGCTCCTTTCCAAGATCAGGATTGAGGAACTCGCAATCTACCTGAGCGGACAGAATCTCCTGACCATTTCGGGATTCGACCTTTGGGACCCGGAGATAACATCCACAAGGACTAATCTTTACGAGTATCCAAACCTGAAGACATACAGCATAGGTCTGAACATAACCTTCTAAAACATATCGGAAATGAATCTTCACAAAATATACTCTCTGACAGGCTGCGCCCTGCTGGCTTTGTCCTGCAATCTGGATTTCGAGCCGACCGACGAATACAGCGCGACCACTTTTTGGTACAGCGCGGCCAATGCAGAAAGCGGGCTGACCGCCTGCTACCTGCCGCTGCGCAACGGTAATCTTTGGGGAGGCGCAGCCATAGCGTTTGAGGAATGTGTCACTCCCAATGCCTACAATTATGCGAACAATTCCAATTGGAACGACCTTGCCAAAGGGACCCACACAGCCGACGGGACCATTTTCGCAGGAAGATGGTCAGGATGCTACACGGGCATAGGAAGATGCAACCTGCTGATTGACAACATCGGGCTGAACAAGGAACTGACCGATCTGGAAATCTCGAGAATGACGGGACAGGCAAAATTCCTCAGGGCGTTGTATTACGCCGAACTCCTCACCTATTATTATAAGGTGCCGCTCATAACGGACTCCCCTGACATCTCCCAGGTTTCCGCCGCCCGCGAGGACCGCAAGGTCATC
>JBJEJS010000142.1:0-15695 GCA_051878235.1 Candidatus Cryptobacteroides sp. | reverse complement strand
CGGAACGCCCCTTTGAGCGCAACAAATACATATTCCTTCACCGTTTCCTCGAAGGGAGGACTAAAAAATAACAAAATAGACTTGCAAAAGTCTTAGAATACCTGACCGGGAATCTCCCATATTTCGAAATAAAACTTTTAAGGTTTCGATTTTTTGCCTATATTTGGCAAAATTTAGGATTTTCAAGAAAATTTCGAAATATGTCAAGATTTTTTGATCCACCAGCAGCAAAGCCGCTCCTCCCGAAAGAGAAGATCGACAAAGTTTACAAGTCTATGAGATTCAAAGTCTTTATGGGCTCGTTTCTCGGATATGCAGGCTATTACCTCGTCCGGAAGAATCTCTCACTCGCCGCACCCGATATGATTGAGGAGGGCCTGATTGACAAGGCGACCGCAGGATATGCGATGTCCGCAGTCTCAATCGCCTACGCCTTCAGCAAGTTCATTATGGGAAGCGTGTCCGACAGGTCTGACGCGAGAAAATTCCTTGTCGTGGGACTCATCCTTTCCGCCCTGACGATGATGTCAATAGGCTTCATCCCTTTCGCGGCGGGACAGATCGCCCTCAACACAGCCATCATCTTCACGCTTACCCTCGTTGTGGGATGGCTCTCGGGAATGGGCTGGCCTCCTTGCGGAAGGATAATGGCGCACTGGTTCTCACAGAACGAGAGGAGTTTCAAGATGTCCATCTGGAACACATCGCACACAATCGGCAGCGGCTCCCTCGGTCTTCTGGCAATGTGGGGCGTTGCGGTCTTCGGCTCTATGGGCATACAGCAGACCTGGAGGGCGGACTTCATCGTGCCTTCCCTTTTCGCCCTTCTCATCGCCGTATTCTGCTGGTGGGCCCTGCGTGACACCCCTGAATCCTGCGGACTCCCGTCAGTACAGGAATACAGGAACGACTATTCCGGAGTCAAATCGAAACAGAAAAGCGGGGAGAAACTTCCGTTCAAGACCCTTTTTGTGGACTATGTGCTCAAAAACCGTTGGCTTTGGGTTGTCGCCCTCTCCAATGTGCTGGTCTATATGGTCCGTTACGGCATCGGAGACTGGTCCCCTACCTATCTCCAGGAAGAAGGCATAATGAGCAAGGCGGAGTGCAAGGTGGCATTCTCCGTCCATAATTATGTCGGGGCGGTAGGCACAATCGTGGTCGGATGGATTTCCGCCAAGTTCTTCAAAGGAAGATGCGCGCCTCCGAATGTCCTCTGTATGGCAATGGTGGCGGTCGGGACTCTCCTCTATTGGCAGGCTGTCCCTATCGCGGAACTCATTTCCTCAGACCCTCAGACCGTCGCGGCCGTCACCAAGGCGATCATCTATGCGGCCCTTATCATCATCGGATTCTTCATCTACGGCCCTGTCGCCCTCATCGGAGTCCAGGCCTTGAATCTTGTCCCTAAGAACGCGGCAGGAACGGCTGCAGGCTTCGTCGGACTTTTCGGCTACCTCATCGGTGATGCCCTCCTTTCAAAGGCAGTCGCAGGAAACCTTGCGAACAACATCGGATGGAACGCCGCCAACCTCTCATTCGTGCTCGCCGCCACGATCGGAGTCGTCCTCTGCGCCCTGATGTGGAAAAGCGAGAAGAAAATGGTGGAAGGGAACTGACATATATATTTATAATTCCTTAATTTACGGAATATGAAAAAGTTGATATTCATTGCCCTGGCGGCCCTCATAATCTGCCCTTCGGCAAACGCGCGCAAAGTCAACGGCTCCGTCACCTGCGGAAAGGAAAAACTTTCAAAAGTTGTGGTGACCGACGGAAAGAACTTCTCGACAACCGACAAGAAAGGCAAGTTCACCCTTGAAGTGGACGAAAACGCCGACTTCGTCTATGTCATCACCCCTTCTGGCTACACGGCCCCATTCGGGGAAGGGACTCCAGTGTTCTATCTTCCCGCAGAGCACAAAGGGGATTTTGACTTCAGCCTCATCAGGACAAAAGTCTCCGACGACTATGCCATCATAGCGATGGCAGACCCTCAGACAGCCAACGAGAAACACTTCAAACTGTTCTGTGACAATGTGATGCCTGACATTCTCGAGACGGTCGCCAAAGAGACCGCCAGTTTCAACACCATCGGGATAGTCCTCGGCGACATCTGCTGGGACAGCACGGGGATGCTTCCGGGATTCAAGGAACAGTTCGCCCGCACAGGCATCCCGTTCTATTCCGTCATAGGCAACCACGACCATCAGAGGGAGGAAAAGGGAGACCACGCCACATCAGCCGACTACAGGAGCAACTTCGGCCCTGAGAATTATGCCTTCGGCATCGGCAGGGACTATGTGATCGTTCTTGACGATGTCATCTACGACACCCAGAAGAAATACGAGGAAAGTTACAGCGACGCCCAGTTGGAATGGCTGAAGGGGCTGCTCAGTCTCATCCCTTCCGACTCGCATCTGTACATCTGCCAGCACTGCCCTTTCATAACATTCAAAAGGAGGGACTTCGGGCTCACAGGCAAGGCGGACGAGATTCTTGAGATAATCGGGGAACGCGAGGCCGACTTCCTCACGGGCCACACCCACATCAACAACAACCTGAAGGTCAGCGACAGGATAATGGAGTTCAACATCGCCGCAGCCTGCGGCTCCTGGTGGTCAACGGAGCATTGCAACGACGGCACTCCGGGAGGCTACAAAGTCTTTGAGAAAAAGGACGGGAAACTGACCTGGAAATACAAGCCTGTCGGAAAGAGTGACGACTTCCAGGTCGAGGTGTTCGCACCGGGACAGTCCCAAATCCATCCTAACGCCGTGATTGCCAATGTCTGGGACTACGACTATGCGTGGAGCGTGGAATGGTGGCAGGACGGAAGATATATGGGGAAGATGGACAGGACAGTCGATTATTCTCCTGAATACATCAGGGAGATATATTCCGTCTATAAGGTGAAGAAGATTCCTGAATACAAGACCCCGCGTCCGAACATACACTATTTTATGGCAGTTCCCGACCAGTACGCCTCAGAGGTCAAGGTGGTCGTGAAAGACCGCTTCGGCAACACTTGGGAGAACACCGTCCGTTTGAGGGACCACGTCGATGTCCAGGCCCACAGGGGCGGTGCGGGACTGATGCCTGAGAACACAATCTCATCGATGAAGAATGCCATCGACCTGGGAGTCAACACCCTTGAACTCGACCTGCAGATCAGCGCGGACAAGCAGGTGGTGGTTTCGCACGACGCATATTTCCACTACCGCTACGCCACAAGGCCTGACGGCTCGGTTGTGGGCAAGGACGACCCTAAGGAATATATCTACACGATGGATTACGCCGAAGTGGCGAAATATGACACAGGAATGAGGGAAAGCACAGTCTGGCCGGAGAAGGCCTGCCTCCCTGAGCACAAGCCTCTCGCCTCTGAACTGATTTCATTCGTTGAGAACTACACCAGGGAGAACAAACTCACGCCGATGCGCTACAACATCGAAATAAAATGCCGCGCAGGCAAGGATGAGGGTGTCAACTGGCCTGAGTACAGGGAATTCACCGACCGCTGTATGGAACTTCTCCTGTCGATGGACCTCGGAGACCGTCTCGTGGTGCAATGCTTCGATGCCAGGGCCTTGAACTATATGCACGAGAAATATCCTCAGGTGAGACTCTCCTATCTCATCGACAAGAAGGACAAAGACTTCGAGGCCACGATGGCAAAACTGGACTTCACGCCTGACTGGATCAGCCCTCAATTCTCAATCGTTGACAAGACCTTCTGCGAGAAGGCGTGGGCAAGGGGAATGAAGATTGTCCCTTGGACAGTTGACAAGGAAGAGGACATCCAAAGGATGATCGACCTCAAGGTTGAGGCCATAATCAGCAACTACCCTGACCGCCTCCTCAAACTCACCAGAGGCTACATCAACGCGCAAGGCCTGCTCGACTCCTACCCTGCGGTCAAAGACCTTGTCCTTCCTGAATAGTTCACGCCGATGCCGCCCCTGTGTCCGTCAGTCCACACGGATATCACGGACACAGCGGGTTGTTGAGGCTGTCGCGCTCTTGTCCAGAGTGATCTGGCTGGTATAGCAGAAACCGTATTTGTCCGCCACCTTGCCGCTCCCGAGAACACCGAAAGAAAAAGCGGTGCGTGACATCATATCCCCTTGCCCGCTATTGAACTCGCTTCCGTCATACATCTTGTTGTATGCCATTATCGCCATCTCCCTCTGGTTGGGGATGCGGTAGCCGTCCGGGCAATAAGGATTAGTCCCTCCTGAGGAGATGGCCTCCGAGACCGCATTGTTGAAATCGTTGAATGACCTTGAGGTATTTGTCACAAATTTTGTTGCAGCCTCGAATTTCCCGTAAAGGTAATTCTCCCGCGAATTCTCGAGATGGACAGGCAGTTCTATCGAAGAATAGTCCCTCAGGGATGCCTTGTTGACATATTTCATATTGTAAACGGTCGCCCCGTTCTCATCATTGAGTTCCTTGACGACATAATCCTGCGGCAAATCAGAAAGGGAATGGTCCGGCTCCATTCCGAGATTCCTGACGCAGCGCACGGACATATCCGTGTTGGCTCCCTCCTGGTTGCCTCCGTATGGTCCGGTCGAGATTCCCTCCTCGGCCCAGACCAGAGTCTCCCCGCTCCCGCTGAATGTGGATGAGACCACGTGCTGCATCCACTCCTTCGTCTGAGAACTGTTCCTCCATTCAGGACTCCTGTTGTACAGACGCGAGGTTGGGGAGATGACTCCCTCCCCGACATAAATTCCGATGAGTTGACGGATTGATGCCGTGTACCAGCGGATCTCGTCCCTGTCAATAACACCGTTTCCGTTGTTGTCCCTGTTCCTTGTCATACAGGAGTATCTCAATTTGTTGTGAATATCGTCACTCAACAGCTGCGGGGTGTCATTGTTCACTTCTATGTCCATATAATCCCCCCAGTTCCCTGTATTGAACTCCGTCGAGGACGAGCCGCACAGCCCCCAAAGACGGCAGGTGTTCAGCATACCGTTGAACAGGTCGGTGTTTCCCGCACTCGTGTTGTCGCCCCACGCCCACATATCAGGAAATTCGTCGGTGTGCTCAAGCCCCCACGCGGTCTCAAGCCCTGTCTCATCCTTGTCGTCGTTGAAGAAGGACTGGATGCTGTGCTGCTGGATTGTGATGACTGAGCCTGTGGAACTGGACTCCAGATCCGTGCTGACATTCGAATCGCAAAGGATGTGCATTGTGCGGTCCGCCTTGTTCACGAAGTCCTTCCACAATGTCTTGCTCTTGATTCCGGAGATGGGATGTTCCGTGTAATAATATTCATCCACAAATGCCGTGACGCAGATTTTCGGGCCCTCCGGGTCGGCGACCCCGTTCACAAGACCGTTGTCAAAGTCACCCGTATATGTCCCCGTGCCTCCTGAATTGTTGTATTCCACATAAAGTTTGGTCTGGTCTTTTATATATCTCACAAGGTCGATGATGTCCATCACACCGTCATTGTGGTAGCCCGCAAGTCCCGAAGTGCCGTCATCCTCCTTGTTCACGGTCTCGTCGCGGTACACCTCGGAATAGGCGAAGGCACGGGTGGAGTACTTCCTCCTCTGGTCCGAATAATACTCGCCGGTGGAGGATTTCTTGTTCAGGCGGAAATGCACCCATTGGTAGTCAAGACCGTCAGGAATGTCAATCCCGTTCTCTATCCTCGGAGAGCCGTTGCAGAAAGGAGTCTTCACCTTCCAGGTCAACGAGCCTGAGACATTCGTCATCGAGCCGTCCAGTCCTGTCTCCACAAAATTGCAGGCGTGGAAAGTCATCGTCTTTGAGACATAATGCGCGTCACAGAGGGCAATCTCCTCCTTGGCTATGGTCACCAGTCCCGTGCCTCCGGGCTGGTTTTCCGTCACACCTGAATCCACCTCGACCCTGATGTTGTCCACAGAATTGATTGTGACCGTGTAGTTGTAGGAATGGTTCCTCTCCGTGCTGAAATTGCTTATCGAGCCGTATTCGTCATCCGTGTAATGCTCCCCTTCCCCATTATGGATGGTGGAATTCCAGTTTCCGAGGTGAATCAGATAGGTGACATCCGCCCCGAGCACCTTGCCCTGGTCGTCATCGTGCAGATCCATCTCGACACGCCCCTCCACCAGGATGTAAGTGGAGAAGTCATTGGCATTGACAAACTGCTTTATGTCCTTGCTCACATCCTTCCCCCTTTTGTCCACATACTCCACGTGGACTTTTGAATTAAGCCCCGACAAAGTCTTTACCTCACGGCTCCGGTCATTGTAACTTGCAAAGTCCGTGTTCTTGGGTGTCTGGCGGTTCTCCATCATATAGAATGAGAACGACATATCGGAGGATGTCTCGGCGGACTCATAGTTGACCCAGTCCGTGTCAAAGAAATACTGGGCCGCCTGCGCGTATTCAGCCTCGGAACTCAATGCCGTTCCTGCCATATAGGAATCATCAGCCTGTTCGATGACATTGGAAGTCACAGGGACATTCACCACTTTCCATTGAAGCGCCTGGAATGACTTTGCGACCTGCCCGTTCTTGTCAGGGCGGGTCCCTGTGACAAACTTGAAATTCACCTTCGCATCCAGACGCTTGAGTTTCAGTTCATACTGCCCGTTCATATCCGTGTCGTCACCTGCGACCGAGATTCCTGACTGGGAGCCGCTCATAGGGAAATATGCGTTCCTTCCGACGGTGTACTGGTTGAGTTGGAGGCGGAAATTCAGGAGGTCGGTCTCGCTGTTCACCTCCGAAGCGAGCAAATCGGAAGAGATCTTGACCATATCAGCATTCAGGTTGGTGATGAGATAGACCTTCAGACCGCTTCCCTTAGGGGACTTGACCTTCAGGCATCCCCGGCTCGGAGTCCCCTCCGCAGTGCTGTTCGTCACATACCAACTCTTGTCGAGTTCCGATGCCTTGACGGCAGCCTCGCTTGTCAGACGGTCCTCGCTCTGAAGCCAGTTGCCATAGACCTTGTCGCCGCTTCCGTCAAAGATGAAGACATACATATTGAGAATCTGGTTCTCCGACTCATACCCCAAGGTGGCTTTCGTGCTGACCTCGACGGCATCCTTGCATCCGAACTGCAGGAACAGCCATCCCTCACCTTCGCCGGGATGTCCTGCAGGTGTCAGTTCCTCCCTCACGCATCCGCAGAGAGAGAAAAGAACGATAAAAATTAACGGAATATGTAAACCTCTCATAATCAATCAAATGTTGTATCATTGGAATCTTCCTCCCAATCCGTCGTCTCGAAATAAAGGACACCGGAGGCAGGATTGTAATGGACATTGACCACTATGCGGACATCCTGATTCCTCCAGACCTCTTTCAGAGGCTCGGGTGTGCCGTATTTACCTATATAATTGAGGGAGGAGACGGTGGTGTCGAAATATTTTTCCGCGCCTATCAGGTTAAGTCCCATCTCATCAACTGTGACTGTCTCCGTTGTTATTTCGTACAATTGCCAGTAGCAGGAAGGATCTGTTGGTACGCTCCTTCTCGTCGAGACTATTGTCAAACTCGTACTATTATGTGACATCGCATAATAATTTTGTCCACTTTGGTAATAGAACCTGAACCCTCCAGAAGCAGAATATGCAGCCCGCGTAAAAGTCACAGCAGAGGAACTGATTCCGACAGTTGTTCTGATACTGACATATTTATTCGTGTCCCCGACATTTCTCAGCCCTGTGGTGGTCGATGTGGAAGTGAATGTCCAAAAGTAATAATCCTTATCGCTCCGTGACATTATGTCATCGGCCGTCAGGCCACTTGTCACAGCAAGGGAAGAGGTTGCCGTGTCATAATATATATATGAATCCTGTGCATTTGATTTTATCAGATATTTAGTAGCCGTCGATGCAATTGAAGTGGAAGCAGATTCTGAGGCGACTTCCCTCGTTTCCGTCTTGGTCCCGATTTTCACCTCCCCGACAACAGCCTCAGTAGTCCCGTCCGTGAAAAGCCCTCCAGCAATCCTGAATCCGAGGGCCGAGGCTCCGCCCGTTCCCGTCTCATACATATATTGCGAGATGTAGGTGTGGCTGCCCCCGTGAGGAATGACCACATCCGTGCTTTCCCCGTCCAGGAGGGCGACGGACTTGAACGGTCCGAAAGGCGAGGCGGAGGACGGTATGGCATCCCCTCCGAAAAGGAAGCCTGTCTGCGGATTGCCGTCCGTCAAGGCCAGGTCCTTGAGTATTATCGTGTTGTCAACCGTGTTGTTCCTGACGGTCAGATGGATGTGCGCACAGGTACGCACCAGTTCAGCCGCAACATTGTTTGTTCCTGCACCCACAGGGAAGGATGTCTTCACCGACAGCGGCATCCCTGATGAGGCGAAAGGAGGCTCGTTGTCCGACACGGACGGCAGGACATAATTCAGGAAGGCGTCATCAATGGCCGAGCCGCTCTGATACGTGTCAAGAGGGAAACCGTCAGGGATATTCGCTATGACATACATCGTATGGTCCCCCTTCTCGACATCCCTGAATGTGGCGGTCGCCGTCATCCCGTCGTCAGCGATTGTGCAGCCGTCATCGGCATCGTCCAGATATGCGGTGATTTCCCCTCCATACTCAAGCCAGAGGTGCAGGTTGGACATCACATCCCCGTCCGCCGCAGTCCCCGCCTTGGTGCGGTCAAGGGAGGAAATCTCCACGACGAGATCCCCCGTGCCCGGGTCCGCCTCAGGCGGGACTCCCTTTACGCAGCCGCACAGAAGCGCGGCGGCGGAAACCATATATATATATGATATATATCCTTTTCTCATAAGATATGTATATCTTCGTTGACTTCAACAATCTCCCAATCCTTGATGGTTATCTTCACCTCAATCTTCGACTGGGAGACCACAAATGTGTAGGTGTATATCACCCCGGGCTTCCACTCCACGGAAGGCAGGAGGACCGAATGGACGGCATCCCCTCCCTTTTGGGTCCTGAAATGTGCCGTTGTGGGGGTTTCCCCGCCGCTTGACACCTGCGGAATCGCAAAAGCCATATTGTCGTCCCCGTCAAAAATCATAGTCGCGTCGGAGCAGTCGTCGCTATGGATTTTCGAGAAGGACTTGCTTCCCGACCATTCGTAGTAGATTGTCGAGGAATCATAATTGTTCGCTATCCATTCAAGGCGTTCCGCCGCATAATTGTCTGAAGGATATGTGTACAGGACAGTCCCGTTGGGGATGAGGCCCGTAAGCCAGAACGAAGTGACCTCATCAGTGTAATCATCGGATATGTCCCCGCTGTCCTTCATTCCGATGCGGAAACGCAATGCGCTGAGGGCGTGGTTGAAATACATAGGCACCCTGTCGGAAATCACGGACTCGTCAGCCTTGCCTTTCCAGAACGCGAACATCAGGTCCTCGTTTCCTGTCGCAATCTTGTAATCGATGCTGACAAGGTCCACATTGGAGGAATTGAGCACGGTGAACGCGCTTCCGCTGTAGGGGTGCCAGGCGCGGAAACGGTAATGCCTGTTGATGCTCCAGTAGGCAATCGGGGAATATTCCCAACTGTCACCGTCATAGAGGACTTCCATCGCATTTGAACTCAGGAACACATTGGTCCCGTCGGCTGAGCCCTCGTCCTGGGAGTAAAGCCCGAATATCCCGAAAGGCTTCGACCTCATCGTCTCCGTGGTGGACTTGACTACCCCCTCACCCGCCCCGCTCTTGGTTGAGGCCTCCAGAATCTCCCCTGCCGCAGAGCCGAATCCGATTGGCATCCCGCACTGCTCCGTGACATCCTGCCTGTCACAGGAAGCCAGGGACAGCGCCGCAGCCAGAACGGCCACAAAAGCATATATGTTCCTATAATCCATCTTTCACAATTTTTAATTCCAGCCCGCTGTTCACCGTAATCTGGTATGTGGTGACCTTTCCGCTGTTGAGGCTGAGGTTGAAGTCCGCCTCGAAAGGCTGGTCCTGCAGCAGGACCTCACCGTTCATCATATCGCACAAGAGGGTCAAATGGACTGATGAATATTGCGGTATCATATATCGGCCCGGGCCTATTTCGGAATATGTGTCCCCGAGTTCCATCGATGAGTCATAAAACACATATCCGTCCTTCTCCGAAGGGGTCCAGCACGGGGACGGGAACTGGCGGAAGTCACCTCTTGTCACAACTCCCGAGAGCCTGACGGTCCGCAGGGTGATTCTGATGTCGTCAGGGACAAGGGACTTGATGTTGAGCCTCAAGGTGGCAAGGGCACGGACAAAGGTCAGTGGCACAATCATCGGGCTTGCCCCGGCCTCAAGGGAAGCGGAAGTGACGCAGTAGAGAAGGTCAAGGTTCTCCCCTGTGGAATAATCCTCGAAAACGACTCCCCTGCCTGCCGCATAAGCCGCCCTGTCCGACGGGGATGCGGCATAAAAGACAAGGCGTTCCGACCTGTCCTCGCGGAAGAAGCCACCGGGGACTTCCCAGAGCCCGTCCTCGCGAAGTTCCGTCGCGACGCCCTCAAGCAATGCCTCCCCATCCTCCTTGAAGCCCCAAAGAAGAAACGGGTCCTCACCAGGAAAGAGCGACTTTGTGTTAGGCTGGAGGGCCGCCTCGAAAAGAATCTCGACGGGGTCGGAGTACGGGGCACGGAGATCACGGGAGCAGGAGATCAATGACAATCCCGCCCCCAGAACAAATCCTGCTGCCGACAACCTTTTCATCACTCTATCTCAATTATTCCTCCGTCAGAGTATTTCCACTCTCCCGAACTTGCATCGAACAGAATCGGGAAAAGTCCCGCACCGATTTTCAGGGTGTATGTCACCCAAGTCCCCTTTGTCCAGATTCCTGAACGGAAATCCTTGACAAAAGACAGTTCCACAGGGCCTTCCGAAGTCTCGCCACCGTCCTTGACCGCCTTGTAGGAGACGGACAGGACGGCTCCGTCATCAAGAGTCTGGGGAATCATCACCAGGTCCCTGGTCCAGAAGTCCGATGTCAGGAGCACCCCGTCCGCATCTTCAAAAATCACCATTTCCGGCTCTTTGTCACTCAGGTTGGTCCAGGCCTCCGAGGATGTGCCCCCTTTTGAGAAGTCCCCCTTTGTCCAATATCCCTTGAGCGACAGCCTTGTCAGATATATCCCGTCCGCATCCGAAATGTCGGACTCAGCGATTCTGAGTGTGATTTTCGAGAGTTTGTGGCGGAAGTGCGTAGGCACACCCGTGTATCCTGCAAATGCCTCGTTGCGGCTTTTGTCCTTGGCTATGTCCGCGACAAGGATGAGGCGGTCCTTCTGTGATTCCGATGTGACATCCCATCCCGAGTCCGTCCTTACTCCCGTCCTGTCAATAACAATCCCGAGGGACTGCAACGAGGCGGGGGCATACGAGAAGAAAGTGAACAATTTGCCCTCCTGCCAATAATGCTTCTCGTCTGTTGACCAATATGTGCCCTGGTACTTCACTTCTTCAGGACCGAACTGGAGGGAGGATGATGAGGAATATGTGTCCCAGTCCAGCGAAGCGTCAAGAGAGTACGCGCTTGAGATGAAAGTCTCCGTCGTGGGGAACACGCTTGCCGACTTGCTCATCGGGGCATCGGACTCCACGACATTGTAGCAGACGGCCCCGACATCCTGCGGGCCCTTTTCCTCAATCAAGGAACAGGAGGCCGCAAGTGCCAGGAATACAATCATATATGGAACAACTTCTCTCATCATATCCGGCATATATCAAATTATAAGGCTGAACTCCCCTGTGGTCCAGTCCTCCTGGTCAGGAGCCCAGGTGATCAGGTCCGCCTCCTGATTGAATGTTATCCTGACATTGATACGGCGGTTCAGGTTTATCTTGTGGTCGCTGCCGTCGAACATATCGTACAGGCTGACATTGGCGGTCTTGGACAAATCCGAATAGGTGTCGGACGAGGTATATGTCCTGACCGTGTAGGATATCTCCATATTCGGGACTCCCGTCCAGTCCGACACATCCCCAGGGTCGGAGAATGCCTGGGGCAGGACCATCAGATATGACAGCCCGGAGGAGAGGCCGTCCGACGGGACAGGGGTGAGCGTGTCCACGCTGTAGATGACTCTGATGCCTTCTGATGTCCCTGAGTCATACCAGGTGTAGGTGCAGGACGGAACGCCTGTGTCAACCGTCCAGTAGCCCACCTTCGCCACAGCGGAGCCCACATCGAAAGAGGAGATGTAAGTCCCTGTCTGCTGCAGGCCGCTGATGCGGATTCTGTTGACGAAAAAGACCCTGTCCTCCGATTCGTAAGGGGCGGAAACGCTTCCGTCGTGTCCGTTGGAATAGTCCTCCAATGTGTTGAACCCGAAAGAGGCGATGCAGGAGAGTTTGTGGCGGAAGATGGTCGGGACTCCAGTGTAAAGACCGAGATTGCTGTTTGATGTCTGTTCGGTCTGGACATCCGCCACCATAATGTCGGTTTCCTGGTTGGCATCCACATCCCAGGAGGATATTGTGATTCCGTTGACGGCATCTGCCGTGGCATTGGGCTTTACGGACGCAGGGCTGTAGGACAGGAAATTAAGTTTGCCTGTTCTCGGCCAGTAATGGGTCTTTGTCAGGTCGCGCCAGCAGGATGAGGCAGCGTCATAGGATATGGTGGCGGCATTTATATAGACCTGCGACCCGTTGTGGTCCGCCGCCCAGGTCTTGCCTTCCTCAAGGAGGAAGGCTGTTGAAATGAAACTGCAGTCAAGGGGATATATGTCCGCTGCCTTCGTCCCGAGGCATTGCACCACATTGTAACTGATGCGGGGCCGCTCGGGAGCGTCCTGCTCGAGAATCGAGCAGGCGGATAAAAGGCACAGAAGTGCCGCCTGATATATTCTGCCGTGTCTCATTCCTTTTTCATTTGCACCTTGCAGGGCGGTCAGGCCCTGCAAGACGATAAAGCATTAAAGAGTGATGGTGTGGCTGCCGCTTGGAGTCCAAGGCTCAACTGCCGGGTCCCAAAGGATCTCGTCAAGAGACAGCGTAATTGTACAGGTGTATTTTGTCTCCATCTTCCAGGCATCTCCGAAGAGTTCAGAGATATGTTTCTCGACTGTCACGGTCTCCGTTGCCGGTGTAAGGGTGCCATTATCAGTCTCTATGGTATATTCTACGACTACTTTTGTATCTGGATTAAGAATTGTTGATCCAGTTTTAAAAGTCTGTGGAAGATAATATGACTGACTGGCTGCCGGAGTTGCTTCGGTTGCTGACAAAGTCAAATCACCAGTAAAAAATGAGATATCCGTTGATGTGAGCGGCATCCAGCCCTCAGTGGAGGTTGCTCCCTGAGTATAATTACCTGTCTTAGCGACCTGCATCAGTTTAATGGATTTCAATTTGAATGTCTTGTCCGCATAAATGTCACCTGTCTTGATCTTGAAGATGACATAAGAGAGTTTGTGGCGGAACAAAGTCGGAACGCCGTCCGTGAAATATGTATATATATTCTTTGTCTGGTCTTTGGCAACATCGGCAACCATAAAGTCAACATCGTGATTGGAAACAATGTCATACCCTGATACCGTCACACCTTCATCGAATGAACAGGCAACCGTTCCGGTTGTCAAAGCACAAGTTCCATCACCCAATCCGTAAGAGAAGAAAGTCAGTTTGCTGCTCTCATCTTTAGGCCAATAATAACTTTGGGATGAATTTTTCCAAGTCCCGTCCGACTGGTGTGAGATCAGAAGTCCATCTGCTCCTCCGAGGTACAATTGATTTGTGACTCCGGCCGCATAGGAAGCAGTATGCAGATAAGCCCAAGTCTTGAATTTGTTGTCATTTCCATACGCTTCAGCAGCCTTAGTGCTGATGGTCTGAAAAGTGATTTCCCGGTCGGGCACGACGGACTTCACTTCGTTTTTGGTGCAGGCTGCGAGTGCTATACAGGCAGCGGCTGCGGTTAACAGAATTTTTTTCATAATAAACTATAGTTTGAAATGTGTTAATGTTTATATTTCCTATATATTTTATATTTTTTATATTTCTATTTCGTGTCTTTCCTCTTCCCAATCCCCCACAATCGGGTTGAAACCTCCTCCGCCGCTTCCCGTCTCAGGAGGTTTCGGGACATCTATCACCTCCTCTATCAGAAGCCAGTGATGTTTTATGCAGTCCTCGGACTCAAAGAGGTCAGAGATGTCAAACTCCCTCGTCACGGTCCTCCCGTCCACAGTCTTCAGGTCAAAAGTGACTTTCAGTCCGTTTGTGCTCCCGGGAATCCTCCCGAATGTGTTGAAGACATTGCAGACCACATCCTCTCCGCCGTCCTCGCTCTTGAGCAGGTCAATGTACAGGGAAACGGGGTTCTCATAGTCAGGCGTCCTCGTTGCCAAAGCGGATGAGGGGGCCATTGACGAGAGGATGGCGCGCGCCGATGAGACATACTGGAGACCCTGGACCTTCACCTGAAGATAGTAGGACTCCACAATCGACCTTGCCTCCGCCATTACCGTGTAAACTCCCGTGTGGTAAGGGATGGTCTCCCGTTCGTGGCTGACCAGAAGCAGGTGGTCAGGCTGATAGTTGATCCTCTCCCCGTCAGGAGCCTTGAGCGCCAGGGTCCTGAGGTCATTCTCCGAAAGGGAGGATGTGTATGCCCTGGAATTGTCCCAGGAGTCATAGTCCCCTATCAGGGTTGACTCAGTTCCGAAAGTGTAAATCATCATCCTGTACTCCCCGGGCAGGATTGAGATCTTTCCTTTTATCCCCTTGCTCCCCGTCCCGGGGTCCGTGTAGGAATCATAGATGAACGAGTCTCCGAGGAGACGGTCCTCCTCTGTGTCAAAGAACAGCACCCTGAAAACATTCGACTCGACCTGAGGCAGGGGTATCTTCTCATTGTACACATCACAGGTCACATTCAGCACGGCATCTATGTTCACATCGACCTGTATGTCGGTCTGGAAGTCCATCTTGTTGAGCGGGCGGAACTCGCAGGCGGTCAGCAGGAGCAGCACCTGCAGGATGAGATATGTCTTTCTTCCCTTCATTTCAGACCTCCTCTCCTTGTCCTGACCAGTATCGGATACACGAGATTGACTTTCAGGCTTGTCGGTCCGAAATAATGCAGTGTTCCCACCTTCGAGTCATCCTTCAGCAGCAGGGACCAGTCCTCCAGGGGGACATAATGCTGATAGTCAATCGCCATATAACCAATGCTGACGGCAAACTCCATATTCAGACGCCTGCCGAGCGGCATCACATATCCGTAACTCAACCCCACACCCTTGTTGTGGCACTGGTAGCAGCCTGTCCGGCTTCCGGCCTGGATGTCAAATTTTCCGCCTCCCGCATAAATCCCGACATAATGCCCGACGAGCGCGTCACGCTGACGGTACCTGCCTGACTGCACCTTAGGGTCATTCCTGTTCAGGTATTTCGGGGCGAACCACCAGCGGAACTCCCCGTCCAATGAAAGAATCTCCAGGGCATATTTGTTCCCGTAGGGTCCGCCTGTCCACCAGGGGAATGTCAGATGGGCATTCACGGAGAATCTCCTTGCAAAAGGCACTTCGACACCGATGTTCACGGCAGTCAGCGCGTCGAACAGGAGGTTTGTCTTGAGCCCGAGTATTGTCCTGTACTCCAGGAAGGAGGACTTGCCGACATTCATCGGAATCCTGCTTGGGGGCGCGGACAGGGTGTCTGTGACAGGCTCCTTGACGGCAAGGCGCGGAATTTCGCTCCACACGCAAATCCAGGTGGCATTCCTCAGCCTGTCCATATA
>JBJEJS010000141.1:0-3086 GCA_051878235.1 Candidatus Cryptobacteroides sp. | reverse complement strand
GATGTCCTGAGCGTCGCTGTCTGGGACAAGCCAGAGGACACGAAGAAGGCCGCAGCAGAGCACGGTGTCATCTGGAGCCAGATCATCAATGCGCAGACCATCCCGACCGACATCTACGGAATCCAGGGCATACCTCAGATTATGCTTTTCGGTCCTGACGGGACAATCCTCAAGAGGAATCTCCGTGGAGAGGGCATTGAGCAGGCCGTGAAGGAAGCCCTCGGGAAGTGACTGTAAAAGAAAAAATATCTTTGTTTCCACATTCCCCCGGAGTCTACAGATACTATGACTCCGAGGGGAATATCATTTATGTGGGCAAGGCCAAGGACCTGCACAAAAGGGTGGCGCAGTATTTCGTCCCCCCACAGAGGCTGACGCGCAAGACCGCCCTGATGGTCTCGAAAATCGCCGACGCCCAGTATTCCGTTGTGGATTCCGAGGCTGACGCCCTCCTGCTTGAGAACAATCTCATAAAGCAGTACAAGCCCAAGTACAACATCCTTCTGAAGGACTCAAAGACCTATCCCTGGATATGCATCAGCGCGGACGAGTTCCCCAAGGTCTTCCTTACAAGGCGTGTGGTGAAGGACGGCTCGCGGTACTTCGGGCCGTACAGCAGCGTGATGCACGCGAGAAACCTTCTTGAGTTCTTCCACAGCCTCTATCCCCTGAGGACCTGCAACAACAAAATCACATCGGAGACCGTCCTGAGGCGCAAGATGCGTCCCTGTCTGAATTTCCACATCGGGAAATGCAGGGGATGCTGCGTGGGGGGTATCTCGCAGAAGGAATACGGGGAGAACATCGAGGAGATAGTGCGCCTCCTTAAAGGGGGCGGAAAGGAAATCATACGCCATTACAGGACGCTGATGACAGAGGCGGCCGAAAGGATGGAGTTCGAGCAGGCGGCCCTCTTCAAGGAGAAGATGCAGTCAATCGAGAATCATTACAGCAAGTCCGTGATTATGAACTCGACCATCGGGGATGTGGATGTGTTCTCCCTTGTGGTTGACAGCAGCGAGGCCTTCGGAAACTTTATGAGAATAAGGGGAGGGGCGGTCATCCAGTCCCTGAATCTCGGCTTCAGGATGAACATTGAGGAGTCTCAGGAGGACATTCTCGGGCTGTTCATCGCCGAAATCCGCTCGAAGTTCGGGGAACTCTCGAAAGAGGTGCTTGTGCCGTTCCTCCCCGATGTGGACTTTGACGGGGTGGAATTCCGCATTCCCGTGCGCGGGGACAAACTCGCCCTGTTGGAGTTGAGCGCGAAAAATGCCAAGGAAATGCGCTTCAATGCCCTTAAACAGCGCGAGCACACAGACCCCGACGACTTCCGCAACAAAGTCCTTGAGGAGTTGCGTGCGGCCCTGGATATGCCCGACCTGCCACGCCACATCGAATGTTTCGACAACTCCAACATCCAGGGGACCAACCCTGTGGCAAGTTGCGTGGTCTTCCGCGACGGTGCTCCGAGCAAGAAGGACTACAGGCATTTCAACATAAAGACTGTAGTGGGGGCGAATGACTATGCCTCGATGAAGGAGGTCGTGAACAGAAGGTACTCCAGGATGCTGGAGGAAAACCCCGACGACCTGCCCCAACTGATAGTCATAGACGGAGGCAAGGGACAACTGTCATTCGCGTGGCAGGCCCTTGCGGAACTCGGCCTGACGGAAAGGCTGACTGTGGTAGGCCTTGCCAAGAGACTGGAGGAGGTCATCCGCGTGGGCGACCCCTATCCACTTTTCCTTGACAGGAACTCCCAGGCCCTGAAACTCCTCCAAAGACTGCGGGACGAGGCGCACCGCTTCGGCATAACCCACCATCGTAACCGCCGCAGCAAAAGCCAGATTGATTCCGCCCTGCGAGGCATAAAAGGGGTCGGGGAAAAGACAGAGCAGAGGCTCATCCTGCATTTCGGAAGCGTGGCACGCATTGCCGCTGCCCCTGTCGAGGACATTGCCGCCCTTGTCGGTCCTGCCCTCGCCGCCACAATCGCAAACGAATTACGAAACAGCCCGGACACTTCCTCCGCCATTTCGGACGGACAAGGCGAGTCGGGAAACCTCACCCAAGACAATCACCAATGAAACGGACCCTATCCCTCTACGACTGGTTCCTGATAACAGGAGTCATCGCCTCCAACCTCATCTATTCCCTGCTTGACAAGTCCTTCGACCCCGTAGGCTCCGTCGCCTGCATAGCAGGGGTCATCTGTGTGGTCCTTGTCGCCAAAGGAAGCATCTGGAACTACCTTTTCGGAGTCATCAATGTCTCCCTCTACGCCTGGATATCCTACAAGGCAGCCATCTACGGAGATGCGGGACTGAACGCCTTCTACTATTTCCCGATGCAGTTCATCGGCTGGTGGCAATGGAGGAAACGGGGTGCGGCGGCCTCATCGCAGCAAGGCGGGGAAGTCACTGTGAAAGCCCGTCGGATGACACCTGTCCAAAGAATCCTGCTATTCATCTGCTGTGCTGTTCTGATAGTCGGTGTGGGCTTCCTCCTGAAATACCTGAACGACCCACAGCCTTTCAAGGATTCCGCGACCACCGTTCTAAGCGTAATCGCCCAAGCCCTTATGGCCCTGGCCTTTATGGAACAGTGGATCCTCTGGATCACAGTCAACGCCATCAGCGTGGCAATGTGGTGCGTCTGCGTCTCCCGAGGCGATTCCCACGCCGGCATTATGGTGATAATGTGGTGCTTCTACCTCCTGAACTCAATCAACGGCCTGCGCGTCTGGCTCCGCCTCAGCGCGAAAAAGTGATCCGTTACCGCAACTCCGGATATGTTCGGCAATGACTATTTTATTGAATATACTGTAGTATAATATTCCGTAACCGGAATTACCGCAACCGCCTCCAGCCAGATGTAACAGGTGTAGCGGACTCTGACATTCTCAAAGCCAAGATATATTTTTGAGGACCCTTTGGCAGGAATCCTTCCGTTGCAGGACTGGCTTCCAATGACAGAATAATCAATGTCATAGTTCAATCCTGACGCTACGGCTGTCCCGTCCTGGAATTTCTTTGCCTCTGATTTGTTTCTGAAAAGGTACATATTGCAATAGGCATCCTCTT
>JBJEJS010000140.1:0-3087 GCA_051878235.1 Candidatus Cryptobacteroides sp. | reverse complement strand
GGTCCACCGTCCATCTGCAAGATAGGTCAGGAGGCTTCGGGAGTTCTGGGTCCCGAAAGGAGTGCGGTACTCCCCTGAAAGCACCCTTGAGGCGTGGAGCGCGCCTGTCCACTGCATCGAGACGGAAAGCCCCTTCCAACTCAGCCCCGCCACGAGTCCGAAGACATAATCAGGACGCGAGCCGTAGCCGAAATATGTGCAGTCGTCACCGTCGATCTTGCCGTCGTGGTTCAGGTCCTTGAACAGAGGGTCTCCCGGCTTGTTGTCACCGGACTGCTCAGGAAGAAGGTATTTACCGTCGGCATCCTTGAGAAGTTCCCCGTTCTCATCAAAATCGGAAGGACGGTAGAAACGGTCGAAGATCAGTCCGTAGTTCAGTCCTGTGGAGCGTCCGGTCTGCGCCATATACGGCTCGTTCGGGGTGACCTCGTCCATAAATATTATCTTGTTCTTGGAATATGACATATTCGCCGTAATCCAATAACCAACCTTGTGCGTGCTGCGGGTGTCCTTCCATCCCAGGGAGAGTTCATATCCCCAGTTGTCCACGATACCGAGATTCATCAGAGGCAGCTGGTAGTCGGTCACCGACGGGGAGGTCTTTCTTTTCGAGAGGATGTCCTTGCGGTGCTCGTAGAACACATCCCCCGTGAAATTCAGGCGGTTGTCGAACATCCTCAAATCGACTCCGTAGTTCTGCTTGTAGGCCTTCTCCCAAGTCACATCCTCGTTGCCCTGACGGCTTTCGACCGCATCCCTCAACATTCCTGTGGTCGGGTCTGTGCCGAACTGCCAACTTCCGTAGGAGCCGTCGCTCACCGCGCTGTGGTTTCCGTTCCATCCTCCGAGATAGAGGAAGCGCTCTCCGGAATATTTGTCGTTTCCGACCACTCCGTAGGAAGCCCTGATCTTGAGGAAGTCCACCACCTTGGCCTTACGCATCCAAGGCTCGGAAGATATGACCCATCCCGCAGAGGCGGAAGGGAAGAAGCCGTACCTCTTGCCCGGGGCGAAGTTCTCGGAACCGTTGTAGCCCGCGTTGAGGTCAAGCATATATTTCTGTTTGTAGGAATATGTGGCCCTCCACACATATCCCACATATCCCGTAGGTATGTCGGTATATGAGGAAGGATAATATTTCTTGCTCTGGTTGTAGAGGAAGAGTCCCGTGACGGCGTGGTCGCCGAAAGTCCTGCTGTAGTTGACCGCACCCTCGAGATACCAGTCCCTCGCACGGCTTGAGGAGGTCTCGGAATAGGTCAGAGGCTCGTTCAGCCCGCTCACGCCCTCGGTGCGGTAGATGATGGTGTTGTCAAAGCGCGGGTCGGAAATCGACATTCCCGGCTGGGTGATGCTTCCCTGGTAAATCGGGATGTAGGTGCTGTCCGTGCCGCTCGGGGCCCTGAGGACCGTCACGCTGTGGGTGGTGTTGTAGGCTCCCTTGACGGAGATGCTCAGACCTTTTGTGACGCAGTCAAGGTTCTGTTCCACCGCGAGGTCGAGGTTCAGGACATTCTGGTTCGTGGTGTAGTAGCCCCAGTTGTAGTAATAGTCGTAAGGCGACTTGGTCTCTCCTATCGGGATGTACGGGTTTGCTCCGTTCTGGATGAGTTTCCCGTCCACGAATCCCGGACTGGAGAAAGGCACGCACCACATCACTGTTCTCCAGAGGTCCTCGTTGTTTGGCTGCTTCTGGCTTCCGAGCCTGCCGCCGATGTTGAGTTTGAGAAGGGTCGTCTTCGTGAGGTTCACATCCACATTGGTCCTGTAGTTGAACCTGTCGTAGCGGAAGTTCGAATTGTAGGTCTCGTAGTTCTGCTTGAGGACTCCGTCCTGGTGCATATAGCCGAGGGAGACAAAGTAGCGGAAGCGCTTCCCGCCGCCCGACATCGTGACATTGTGCTGGGTCTGCCAGGAGAAATTCTTGAATATTTCCTTCTGCCAGTCCACATTCGGGAACATTATCGGATCGTCCCCCTTCTTGAAGCGCTCGATCACATAGTCGGAGAAGATCAGGTTGGAGTCGGACACCCCGTCGGACTTCTGCGCCTCGGTGTAGAGGGTCGCGTAAGTGTAACTGTCCACGCAGGTGAGTTTGCGCAGGGCCTGGGTGAGACCGAACTGGCTTGACACCGAGATGTTCATCTTCTCCTCCGCTCCGCGCCTTGTGGTCACGAGGATGACTCCGTTCGCTCCCCTGACTCCGAACACGGCGGTCGAGGATGCGTCCTTCAGGACGGTGATGCTCTCGATTTCATTTGGGTCCATCTGGAAGAAGGACCTTTCAACACCGTCCACAAGGATGAGCGGGCTTGAGGCCTCGCTGGTCAGGGAGCCTGCACCGCGCACGAAAATCTGCGGGTCGTCGCTTCCGGGCTGTCCGGAGGTCTGGACTGTCGAGATGCCCGTCACCGCTCCAGCGAGCGCGCTTGCCGCGCTTCCCGAAGGGGACTTGAGAAGTTCTTCCGTGTTGATTGAAGTGATTGCTCCCGTCACCGACATCTTGCTCTGCTTACCGTAGGCGATGACCTGCACCTCATCGAGGAGTTGAACATCCGCCGCGAGCGCGATTCGTCCGAGGGAGGCCGCCGCCTTGACCTCAAGGGTCTTGTAGCCCATCAGGGATATTTCAAGTGTGGAGCCGGAAGGAGCATTGACGCTGAAACGGCCGTCGATGTCCGTTATGACATGGTCTGTGACGGACTTTGCCTTTACAAGCACCACCGCCCCGATCAGAGGTTCTCCTGTTGCGGCATCCACCACCGTACCTTTTGCGGTGACAGTCTGGGCGGAAGCCGTAAGCGGACCTGCCAGAATGACCAATGCTGAAAGCAATGTCAGCAATGAGCCTTTACAAAATCTGTTCGACATTAGCTTAGTGAATTCTGAGGTTTTCCGCAAATTTAATTAAGCGGGTGCCGAACGGAGGTCGAAAATTGTCCCGAAAAACTCTTTTGGGGGACAGGGGCTCTATCTCAGGGAATCCAGATATGCCTTAGGGGTCATCCCGTATTTCTTCTTGAAGCAGGCGGAGAAATATTTCGGGTCGTTGAAGCCCACGGAGAACGCTATGTCGGAGATTCTGAC
>JBJEJS010000139.1:0-3091 GCA_051878235.1 Candidatus Cryptobacteroides sp. | reverse complement strand
TAATTATCAATACTTTCAAAGAACTATAAATATATTTTTAGTGGACACTAATGAGGAAATATATAAAATATAGGATATATGTTGAAGAAAATAATGTCCCGTTCTCTGCCGCTGCTGGCGGCGTCGCTGATTCTTGTCCTCCAATCCGGCTGCGGCCGTGTGGAGGAAGATGCTTTGCCTCAGGGTTTTGTCCACGTCACCGACATCGTGCCCGACGCCGTCCTTGAGATACGCTATTATTCCACCTACAATTTTGTGGGCGAGAGGATTGACGGATATATGAGTCCTGTCGCAATCCTCACTGAACCTGCCGCGCGGGCCTTGAAGGAGGTCAGTGACGCTCTCTCAGACAAAGGCTACACCATCAAAATCTTCGATGCCTACCGTCCCCAAAGGGCGGTGAACCATTTCATCCGTTGGGCCGGGGACCTGGAGGCGACTCAGATGAAGCCTTTTTTCTATCCGGAGGTTGACAAGTCGGTTCTTTTTGACGAGGGCTACATCTGCGCCCGTTCGGGACACAGCAGGGGGTCAACAATCGACCTCACCCTGATTGAAAGGCTGAGCGGAAAGGAAGTGGATATGGGCGGGGTATTCGACTATTTCGGGGAATTGTCGCATCCCGATTATGAAAACATCACCCCGCAGCAGAAAGCAAACAGATTGATTCTGCGCGAGGCGATGCTCAGTCACGGGTTCGAACCGCTTGACACCGAATGGTGGCATTTCACGCTCTCGGATGAACCCTACAAGGATGACTATTTCGATTTCCCTGTCCGTTAGGAATCACTTCCTGCATCCTGACCGGTAGCGGAGTTCGGTGTCCTCCGGGTCTTCGCCGAGGATGTTGCAAAGTTCTTTGTGGAGCTGCCTGACCAGGTCGGCATATTCCTCTTTTGCTGCAAGGTTGTGGAACTCTCCCGGGTCGTTTCCCAGGTCGTAAAGTTCAATCTCCGGACCGTGCAGGCTGTCCGCCCTGTTGTGGTGGACATATTTCCATTTGCCTTTCCGGTACATCGCGATTCCTGAACAGACATAGTCCGCATAATACTCGCAGACGGCCCAGTCCTTCCACCGGCTTTCAGGATTGTCGAGATACCCGAGCATCGAGTCTCCGTCCCAGTCGGAAGGGACCTGTGCCCCGGCAATGTCGGTTATGGTGCGGACGAGGTCTACCGAGCCGTTGGCCTTGTCCCGGACCTGACCTCCTTTCCACCTTGACGGGCAGGATATTATCAGAGGGACCCTTGCCCCGCAGTCGTAAAGGCAGTTCTTCCACCAGAGCCCGTGCTCTCCGATGTTCTCCCCATGGTCGCTGGTGTAGATTACAATGGTGTTGTCCGCCCTGCCGGTTTCTTCCAGCGTGCGGAGAATTTCCCCAATCTTCGAGTCAATCCATTCCACCCTTGCGTAGTAGCATTCCCGGGCGAATCTGGCAGTCTGCTCAGTGACATTCTCAAAGTTTCTTTCATTCCTGAGGTGGCGGTAGTTCAGCGGAAGACTGTCAGTGTAGCCTTCAGGAACCTCCGGCAGTGGCACGCGGCCTTTGTATTTCTCTATCAGCTCTGCTGTCGAATGGAGAGGGTAGTGAGGGGCGTGCAATCCCACAAGCAGAAACAGAGGCTTGCCTGTGTCTTTCCGGTTCCTGAGAAACGAAACGGCATCAGCAGTCCTTTCAGCATCGGTTGACTGGGTCATATCCGCCGCACCCATCTGTGTAAATTCCTTTTCAAGGGTCTCTCCGTTCTTTTTGAAGGTTGATGCGTCAACCCTTTTTTTGTTAGGGACGGGCACTCCTTCAGGATTCTTCGGCTTCGGGGTGTGGAGACCTTTCTTCTCGGTGTACTTGTCCCAGCCGTAATTCATCCCCTTGTAGTGCATCCCTCCGACAAGAACCGTCTGATAGCCTTCCGTCTGCATTACCCTCGGAAGGGATGGCACATTGTCAGGGCTGACGGCGGCATTCGACCACATCGTGTGCCTTGACACATATTTCCCTGTCGTGATTGTCTGCCTTGACGGCACTGAAATAGGTGATGCACAGTAATGAGAGGTGAACAGGATGCCGTTTCCGGCAAGGGCGTCCAGGTTCGGGGTGTCGATGTAGGGATTCCCCATACAGCCCATTACGGAGGCGTTGTGCTCGTCCGTGATTATCAGGATGATGTCCGGCTTGTCGTTGCCTGCGTGTGCCGGGATGGCCGGTATGAGGGCACTGCAACCGCAAAGGCCGAGCAGAAATCCCCTGCCCGGCCTGTCAGTTGTCACGCAATTCTTGTTGAAGGAGTGCATTATTTCCCCGCGATTGCGCTCAGTCTCTCGAAGAGCTCGTCGATCTTGGTGTCCATCTCGGCGCGGATGCCGGCATAGTATGCACGGGTGGCAGCCTCAGGATGGTTTACCTTGTACTTCAAGGTGTTGTAAAGGTCGATTGCCTCTTCAACTATCTTTGATACTTCGTCCGCGTTCTTTTCAGGATTGAGGGCGGCGTACAATGAGCAGTCGTCGATGAACTCGCCGATGAAGTATTCGATGTCTTTTTTGATAACTCTAAGGTTCATAGTATTTAATATTAAAAGGTTTTTCCGGCTGCAAATATAGCAATTATTTTATTATTCTTCTTGCGAATAGAAGGCGGTGCGAGTTTTCGTAGAAGTCCTTTTCGGATGCCAGCAGGGAATTGATGCGCACGAGATGTGAGGAATGGATGAACCTGCCCTCACCTATGTAGATGCCCACGTGCGTGACCCTTGCGCTCCCGTCCTCGCGCCGGCTCCCGAAGAAAAGCAGGTCGCCTGCCCGGAGGGAGTCCAAAATGATGTCTTCACCGTCCCTCACCCTGATTTCTGTCCCGAGCCTTGCCTGCTGGGAGGCATTGCGGGGAAGGTCCACACCGCAGAACCTGTAGGCGAGCAGGGAGAGTCCGCTGCAGTCCACCCCGTTCGGGGATGCCCCGCCCCAGAGATATGGGACCCCGACAAACTTCATAGCCTCACTGACTACGTTCTCCCCTGAGGGCACCCTTGACCCTTTCCATCGGGAATAGTCCTCCACAGCGTCCGCCTTCACATATCCGCAGACTCCGTCCGGA
>JBJEJS010000138.1:0-3109 GCA_051878235.1 Candidatus Cryptobacteroides sp. | reverse complement strand
GTTGATCTTGACCTCAATGATATAAAGATACTCCTTAGTCTGAAGCAGGATGTCAATTCGTCCATTGGATGTAGCCTTCTCAACCTCAACATACTCTCCCATCAACTCCAGGATGATGTACATTGCATATTGGAAGTCTTTCTCTGAATCTCCCTGAATTTGATAACTTGTCTTGGCAAACAGTCCCTCCAACTTCTGCATAAAGCCCTCGGCGTTGCCGCTGCGGATGTCGCGTGACATCCGGGAGATAAGGGCATTGGTGGATTCCGACTGAACAGGGGCATAGAAGTTCAGTAGGTAGTTCAGGAAACCGTCCTTGACTTCTTTGTTCGGGAAGCCGACCTTATAGAGGTTGTACTCTTTGTCGTAATCCTTGATGGTGAGATACCCGGTCTGGTACAGAAAAGGGACCGGATTGGCGAAGGCGGAATCTGTGTCTGTGAGAAGTGTGGAGCCCACTTCGTCCCCTGAAAGGCGGGTGATGTCGTAAGATGTCTCCTTCATCATCTTGACCAGGAAGAATGGCGTGCCCGTCTCAAACCAGTATTCCTTGAACTCTCCGGAGTCAAATGTGTTCAACACACTGAACGGATTGTAAATACCCACGGAGTTCTGACGGAAATGATAACCGTCATACATTTCAGCCAACTGGTTGTAGGTTTCTTTGATGGTCAGCTCATTTGCTTGAGCCAATTCCTTTATACTCTCACCAAAGTATTTCTTCAGGTCTTTTTCGGAAATGCCGCAGATGTCCGTGTAACGGGCATCCATTGAGATATCCTTCAGATTGTTGAGGCTGCTGAAAACGCTAAGTTTGCCTATTTTGGTAACGCCGGTGAGGAAACCGAACCTGATGCGGGCGTCTTTGGCTTTCATTACGCCATAGAACGCCTGAAGAAGACTGCGGAAAGACTCATTCAACTTATCATCTCCCAAAGAGTCCACAATAGGTTTGTCGTACTCGTCAATGAGAATCACAACGCCTAAACCAGTCTTTGCAAAGGCAGCATCGATGACATCCTTGAAACGTGCTTCCGGAGACTCAAACTGGGGCTTGACTCCATAGAGACCTTCCAACTTCACCAGATGCTGAAATAAGATTTCAGTAAGGTCGGAAATGCTTTTGTACTGTTTCCCGCTCAGGTCAAACCGCAGTACTGGATACTTGATCCAGTTGTTCTCCAGACCAGCGATGGCCAAGCTGTCAAAGAGATCTTTCCTCCCACTAAAATATGCCTCCATAGTGGAAACCAGGAGGCTCTTTCCGAATCGGCGGGGACGGCTGAGAAAGTAATAACCTCCTTTCTGGACCATCTTGAAAATCAGGTCTGTCTTATCCACATAGACGAAACCGTCTTTGCGGATTTTCTCGAAGTCTTGTATGCCAATCGGATAAAGCATTTTCGGGCTCTTCTACCATTACTTACAAAGGTAAGTTTTTTTTCTGAAACCACTGTAATAATGTTGTTTCTGTTGTGGCACTTTTGACATTACTCAAGTTTCGCAAGTTTATAATTATCTGTTATTGTGAGGCTTGTGCGTCTTGCGAAACTTCTTCCTACCGCACAATTCTCATCTACGTTACCCATCTCCTAAATCCTCCCCGTCCCTTCGGGCTGTTCGCTGCAAAAAGTCCGCTGGACTATTTTGCTTTCCGCTCTCGACCTCAGGAAGAGGACTTACTATCGATGCTAAAGCATCTCCAAACAAGGTGTTTCGCACTTGCGAAACTTAAGTGACATTATTGTCGTTTTTTGAGGCTGGAGCTGTCGGTGTGAAGGAGCCGTGCGTGATTGGTTCTGCTCTGGAATGTCAATTCTGCCAATAGTATCTTTTGTAGATTTCAACCATTTCAGGATCATTCAGGTCTTCATCGTCCTGAACTTCCTCTTTCAATTCCCACAGTTCCTTTTTGAGCTCTTTTACGATTTTCTTGTATTCAGGATGGCCGTACACATTGGAGTTTTCACAGGGGTCATTTCTCATATCATATAACTCCCAGTGCGGTACATAGTCCACGTCATACTTGAATGCTCCCTTTTTCCCCAACGGGCGTGCATAATAGAAAATGAGTTTGTAATCGTGAGTGCGAATGCCGAAATGTGCAACTGTTTTGTGCCATACTTCATTATTCTGCCAGTATCTGTAGTAGAAACTGTTCCTCCAGTCTTCGGGCTTTTGCCCTCCGGCAACTTTCCTGATGCTTCTCCCTTGCATATACTGCGGTATGTCAACTCCTGCATAGTCAAGGAATGTCGGAGCAAAGTCCTCGTTGATTATGATGTCGTCTGATTTTGTCCCGGCTTCAATTTCTTTTGGATATCGCATCAAGAAAGGCATCTTGATGCTTTCATCATTCATCATCCTTTTGTCGAACCACCCGTGCTCTCCAAGGAAGAAACCCTGATCAGATGTGAAAATTACGATGGTGTTTTCAAACAGTCCATTGGAATCCAGATAATTGAGGATCCTTCCGACATTCTCGTCCACTCCGGCGATGCATCTCAGATAGTCTTTTATATAAATCTGGTATGCCCATTTGCGGTGTTCTTCGCGTGTCATTCCGTCCGGAATTTCAACTTTAAGATCACTCTTTTCCATGTCTTCCAGACGCATCCGTATAAGGTCGGAATATTGTCCTCTTGTCTGGTAGTCGTCAAAGATATTGTCAGGTTCCGGCAAAACTATGTCCTTGAACAGGTTGTCAAAGCGGTGATCTGCATTCCAGGGCCGGTGAGGAGCTTTGAAATGGCACATAAGGAAGAATGGCTTCTCCCTGTCGCGTCCTTCTGCCATCCAGTTTATGGCGGTTTCCCCAATCAGGTCCGTGATATGCCGCCCCTCAAATTTAGTTCCGGGTGATTTCTCAAAGGTGGGGCCGTCGAGCTGCCCGCTGATGTTGAATCTCGGATTGAAATAAATTCCCTGGCCTTTCATTGCAAAGTAGTAATCAAACCCCTGCGGTTCGGACACAAGATGCCATTTTCCTACCAGGGCGGTGGAATATCCTTCGCGTTGGAGAATCTGAGCCACTGTCTCACGCTCCGGATCAAAACGGTCTTCAAGCGTATATACTCCGTTCTTGTGACTGTATTGACCTGTCATAATT
>JBJEJS010000137.1:0-3134 GCA_051878235.1 Candidatus Cryptobacteroides sp. | reverse complement strand
TTTGTTCTGGTGGCGTATGAAGAAAATCAGGAATATGGCGACGATAAGGGAAACTCCGGCCACAATAAGGCATATTCCGTAAATCGAGTCGATGAACCTCTGGCTGACGCTGATTTTGATGGGCTCGTGCTTCTCAATCCAGGTCGCCCCGTCGGAGGATGTCATAATGCGGAAAGTGTAATCCCCTGGAGGCACATTGAAATAATAGACAGATTTCTGCGAGGTGATGTCCCTCCAGTTTCCGTCATACCCTTCCAGAATCACCCGTACCCTTGAGGCGGCGTTGGACATAAGCCCCATCACGGAGAGTTGGAAGCCGAAGGAGTTCTCGTCCGGCGAAAGCCTGAATTCCCTCATCCTGTCGATGTTGCCGTTCACGCGGCTGTCCCCGATTTCCATCCCGGAGACTATCACATCGGATGCCTTCACCTGTCTTCTGAAGTCTTTCGGATTGAAATGGATGAATCCGTTGTCGGACCCTGCGAAAATCTCTCCTGAAGGCAGCATCGCCATCGCCTGTGTCATCTTGTTGTCAAGCAGGCCTGAGATGTTTGTGTAAAGGCTGACCTGTTCGCTCACGGGCGAAAACTGCACAAGCCCCTTGTCGCTTGTGAGCCAAAAATCCCCTTTGTTGTCCTGAAGCGCGTTGAAGAACACATTTGACGGCAGGGCGGGAAGGGATGATGTGTCATATCGGATGAATTTCCCTGAGCACAGTCTTGCGAAACCGTCGCTGAATCCTATCACCCAGACATCGGATGTGTTGTCAATCAGCACCGAGGAGATTTTGTCGGAAGGGAGATTGCTCCCGTCTCCGAAACGGTAGTTCGCCACCAGGCGGTCCGCCTTTGGGTCCCAGACAAAAAGCCCTGTGGCAAAACTGGACACCCATATCCTCCCGTCGCCGGATTCCGCCATCGAGGTTATATATACCCCGTTGAAGCAGTTTATCTGCCGGAAGGAATCAGTCTCCCTTATATATTCAAACAGACCGAGAGTGTTTGAGAAATATAATGTGCCGTCAGACGACCTGAATGAATAATATACCCTCGGGTCGGACACCCGCATATTCCTTCGTAATATTCCGTAATTCTTGAGCCTCATTGTCCTTGTGTCGAGGCGGAAAAGGCCGTTGAGGCTGCCGAACCAGAGGTCGCCGTCGTCATAAAACGGTCCGAAAACCGTGTCGGGTATCCCGTGCAGTCCTACGGTGGTGACGGACTGGTCGGACAGCCTGTATTTCAGAAGCCCCTGCTGTTCGGTCCCCACCCAGACTATATCGTCCCCGTCGTAGGCAAATCCGCTGACGACGGCTCCCTGGAGGGATTTCTCGGAGGCATAGTACTGTTTCCGTATGAGTCTCTGGAACGCCCCGCAGAAATTCACCCCTCCGTCTTTTGTGCCTACCCAGAGATCCCCGTCCCTGTCCACAATGGCGGAATACACATAATTCCCGCTGAGGGAGAAGCGGTCCCTGTTGTCGCTTACTATGTGGATGACATTCTCCGTCCGGTTTTTAAGGTCGTATCTCCACAGTCCCCCTGTGGTGCAGAGCCATATCCACCGCTTGTCCTGGAAAAAGGCATCCACAAGGGTAGCCTTGCCGTTGAGAGGGAAAAGTTCCTCCACCAGCCCTGTCATCGGGTCATAAATGCTGATTCCGTGGATGTTGCTCGCCACAATAAGTTTGCCTCCCGACATAAACAACTGTTCGACCTCGTCCCCGCTGAAATAGTCAGGGTCGTTTTTCGGACGGACTACATTGAGGTTTCCCAGGTCCCCGTCCGCCCTGTAGAGATTGTCGTGGTATTTGGACAGGAAGAAACCGCCCAGACCGTCACTTACAATCCGTCGGAAACTGATCTGCACCGCATCCGTGTCGTATTCCGGGCCGTGCTGTATGTCATCCCTGTAGTTCAGCAGTGACCTTGTGTGCGGGTCATAGCAGAAACATCCCTGATAATTTGAGAATATCCAGATTTTCCCTCCTGTGTCGCAGTAAAGGAATGTCACCTTGTTCTTAGGGGTGGTCCCTTTGTCGCTGACCATATCAAAACGCTCGAAGGACGCGGTCTTGTAGATGAAACGTGTGACGCCCCTGTCGGTCCCGATCCAAAGGTTTCCCTCCCTGTCCTCTATTATTGCGTGAATGGAGTCCGAATCCAGCCCGAGTTGCTCCTTGTAGAAGGTGACGAACCGCGAGCCGTCATACATATTGAGCCCCTTGAATGTCCCAATCCAGATGAAGCCCCTGCTGTCCTGCATTATCTTGCTCACCCCATCGTAGGAGATGCTGCTGTTGGTGGTGTTGATGTGCGTGAACTGGAACACTTCGTCCTTTCCTGACGCTTTGACTGTCATCAGGACGAGCAGAATGGCGGCTGATATGTGTCTCAACAATTTCTCCATACAGTTTCTAACACAGGAAGACCATCTCCCCCGATTGCCGGAATCTCAGGCCTTCTCCCAGATATAGACCTTGTCGGAACGCCTCAGGCGGCTTTCCTCGACGGCCTTGCAGGCGGATGCGCTGCAACCGTCACCGCACAGGCCCTCCTCCCTCTCACGGACTCCTGCCGAGACCTTGCTCCAGTCAATCGGCACCGAGCAGTAAACTCCCTTGGAAGCCTCCCGGACAGGCTTGAGGTCAACACGGATTTCAGGAACGGTGTATTCCACGACTCCCGATGTCGGACCGATGATCAGAATCCTGTCGCCGACCTTCAGGGAGGCGGACTCCACGAGAATCTCCGCGACGGACAGTTTTCCGAACCAGTTTGTCACCTTTCCGCTGTAAACCTTCCTGCGGGTCGCCTTGCTGCCATAGACCTCGCTCCATTCCCCGAGCCTTGCCCCCTGGTAGTAGCCGTCCCAGAATCCCCGGTTGAAGACCTCGGACAGTTCCTCCTTCAGGCGTGCGGCCAGTCCGGGAGTGTATTCCCCGCTGCAGACCGCATCGGCGGCCTGCCTGTAGCAGGAGACGACCTTCTTGACATATTCCGCAGGCCTCGCCCTTCCCTCTATCTTGAAGACCCTCACTCCCGCTTCTGTTATCTTGTCAAGGAATCCGATGGTGCAGAGGTCCTTGGGGGACATTATGTATTTGTTGTCAACCACAAGGCGGTTGCCCGTCT
>JBJEJS010000136.1:0-3135 GCA_051878235.1 Candidatus Cryptobacteroides sp. | reverse complement strand
GGACAACAATGCACAACAAGAAAAATATGTGAATCTTCTCATCATTTCATCAAAAGACTATTCCCAAAGTTTGTTCTGACCGAGGTTAGGGTTGATCACTAAGGCAGAACGAGGTATAGGACGGACATATTTCTTCTCGGACCATTCCCTTGTGACATTATACTGGAGAAGCCCGTTGTCCTCCCTTCCGAACGACCCTGAGAACTGCTGGTAATATACGCCGGACTCATTGCCTGGACTAGGGGTGGTATAGAAACATACGTCATTGACTCCATCACCATTCAGGTCGAAAGGAGTGTCCAGGGCAGGGATATAAATACCTGTCCAAGGCCTTGTGTACAACTCACCCTTGTGCCAACGGTTGAGGTCGGAAGTCCTGAGGTTCTCGAGGAAGAGCTCAATGGCCCTCTCACGGCGGATCTCAAGACCGAGTTTGTCAGTCATACCGTAATAGTCGGCAAGGAAGTCATCAACTGTATCAGGAATATTGCCGTTGACTCCGGCACGCTCACGCAGAACTCTGATGGTCTGGTCCCATACAGTTGTGTTGAACTCTCCTTTCTCCCACTTTGCCTCGGCATAGTTCAGAAGGACCTCGGCATAACGGAGAATAGGCATCGCGTTTGTGGCAGTTGCGGAAGCCTCGTATGCAGTGTCGTCAAGAGTGAACTTGCAGACGTGGTAACCGGTCTTTGTCACGGCAAAGTTAGGTGGAGTCTTCACACCCTGCACACCGCCTTTGGTCTTGGTGTAGTCAGGACCCATAAATATCTGGGTGAGCCTGTAGTCCCTTCCCGTCATCTCCGTCACAAAATCCTCAGGAGTTGCAGTATGACGGCTTCCGTCCAAGTTCAGGAACATCCTCACGAAGTCGTGGCTTCCGGAATAGCTTCCGCCATATCCGCCGGCCGCAAACCTCCAGGTGACCTGGTGTCCGATGTTGAGGGCAGCACTGTACTCGCGTGCCCAGATGACCTCCTTCCTGTTGACCGCCTCCTTGGTGAAAAGTTCACGGTACTGGGTCTTCACATTTCCGGAGTTGTATATGGTGTAGACATCGGCCTTCATCAGTTCCTCGCAGGCAGAGATGCACTCGTCGATGAACTTGCCCTGAAGGGTGGCGTCAGCCCAAGGCTCCTGGGTGGAAGGATTCACTGAATGGTATTTTCTGAATGTGCCTTCGTAGAGGCAGACCCTTGACTTGAAAGCGAGGGCGATGTATTTGTGAATCTGCGCTCCCTTCGTCCACTCGTCTGAAGACAGGAGGTTCTCACAGGCAAAATTAAGGTCCTCGAGAATCTTGGTCATCACAAGGTCACGGTCATCGCGTCCCTTATAGAGGGCTTCTTCATCCTCAGAATCAATCGGAGTGTCATACCAAGGCACATTTCCGAAGGTCTTCACTTTCGTGAAATAGAAGTATGCCCTCCAGAACCTTGCGGTAGCCTCATAATGGTTCATCAACTCTTCGCTGACTCCCGTGGTCTCGCGGAAATGGGCGAGGAACCAGTTGACATTGTAAAGCATATTCCAGTTGTCGCTGGACCAGCCTGTCTGCTTGTCAGCATCCCAATAGGCTGTGAGAAAATCAGTGGATTGAGGTGTGACACAGATGTCGGAATACATGTCACCGGTACATATATCCAAGGCTTCCGGAGTGTACTTCTCCACAAACCCGTTGACATAACTTTTCAGCGACCCTTCATTCTGGAAATATTTCTCCGAGTTGAAATACGCTTCCGGAGTCCTCGTGAGGAAGTCGGAGCAGGATGCAAGGAGAAGGGTGCCGGCAAGCAATAATATTGTTTTTTTCATATCCTTCATTTTTAGAATGTAATGCTCAAACCGATAGTGAATGTCCTCATGACAGGAAAGCCTTCACCGTCTCCGGAACCATCGGAACCGGCAGTGCTCATAAAGTCGGTATCTCCCGCATAGATGTTCTCAGGGTCAAAGTTGACCGCGTACTTTCTCATCGGGGTCCAGGTAAGGAGGTTCTCTCCTGTGACATAGACCTTGAGGGCCTGGAGTTTCATAGCTTCCGTCACTTTCTTAGGGAAGGTATAGTCGATGGTCAGGTTCTTCAGACGCAGGTAAGCCGCGCTCTGGAGATACCTTGAGTTAGGCTGGGCAAGAATACCCTTAGAGTTTGAGGCGTTGTAACCCACAAGACGAGGCCAGTAGGCATCCGGATTCTCCGTGCTCCACCTGTCGGCGTGCGCCGGGATGTCAACGCTGTACGGACGGCCGTATTTACCCCAGAAAAGGTTGGACTCCTTTGCAGGATACCAGTCACGCTGTCCAACTCCCTGAAGCATCGCGCTCAGGCCGATTCCGTTCCAACTGATTCCAAGGTTCACGCTGTAGAGATAGCGAGGATTGACATTTCCGATGACTTTGAGGTCTCCGTGGTTGTCGATTGTACCGTCGCCAGGACCGATTTTTCCGTCATTATTTATGTCTTCGTACTTAGGGTCACCTGGTTGAGGAGACCACTTCTCGGAACTGAAATAAGAATAGTCCTTCGCATCGAGAAGAATCTCTTCCTCACTCTGGTACAGTCCGTTGCACTCATATCCCCAGAGTTCTCCGAGTTCCATCCCTTCATAGTAATACTTTGTATAGTTGGTCGGAAGGGTTCCTTTCTTGGAGGTGTATTTTGTGATGAAACTACGGCTGTCCCAGACAGCGGCCTTGATGTTGTAACTCAAGGTGCGTCCTCCAACCTGATGGCTGTCCCTCCATCCGAGGCTGAGTTCCCATCCGTCAGTCTTCATATCGGCGTAGTTGCCTTTAGGCGCACTGTTTCCGTAAACTGCAGGGACTTCGTCACCGGACACATACATATCTGTGGTCATCCTGCGGTAAACATCGGCCGTGAAGTTGAGTCTTCCGTTGAGAGCCTCGAAATCGAGACCTATGTCATAGGTAGTGGCCTTCTCCCAAGTCAGTCCGTCAGGAATAGGAGTAGGGGCGGAAGTGTATTTGAATATGGAGCCATTGTCAACCGCACTACTCTTCTTGAGGGTCATAGTTGACATATAGGCGTATGCGCTGCTGATAAGTCCGTTTCCGGCGGTACCTGCGGACAGACGGATTTTCAGGTTGTCGAGCCAGTCCGCATTCTTCATAAAC
>JBJEJS010000135.1:0-3152 GCA_051878235.1 Candidatus Cryptobacteroides sp. | reverse complement strand
CTTTGCAGTTATGTGCGTCCCATATATGCTCATAATGTGGAAAGTCATTCCGGAAACCACCGGCAAAACCCTCGAAGAGATTGAGACCTACTGGAATCGCCGCTGAGTTGTCATGCCCGGCCTGACCGGGCATCTTTGTTGGTGGAGATCCCCGACCAAGCCGGAGATGACAAAAAAATATTATCTTTGCAAGTTTGAAAAAATATTGACAAAGATAAATTCACATAATGGGAACATTCCACAGAAACTGCATAAAGTGTTTACTCGCCATATCAACTCTGCTGACAATCCAGTCATTCTCAACTGATTTTGAAGACAAGGGGAAAGGACAGGAGGCCAATCGGGTCAAGCCTATCCGCAGCGTGAAGGAGGCGGAGGTGATTCTTCCGAGGACTGCCTTCCTGCCTGTGAAGTCATTGGTGACGGGGACGGTCAGACCTGTCGACACCCTCCGTACGGAGAATGAATTTGTTTCGGTTGTGCTCTATGACGACTACACCTGGAGATACCTGAAGGATCCTGCCGCAGTCTCCGACAGGGACATATTCACGAAATACTGGAACAACACCGAAATAGACCCCTACAAGATGAAAATTGACAGCCTGCCTGTCTCCTGGTCGGTCTGGATGGTGGACAGCCTGTCACAGTACCACTGCCCATATCAGGGTGCGCTCCACCCGAGGGGGAAGTTCGGAATCCGCAGGGGGCGCAGGCATCAGGGCGTTGACCTGCCTCTGAGCGTCGGTGCTCCGATATACGCCACATTCGACGGGAAAGTCCGTATGTCGAAATATGTCAAGGGATATGGGAATTTCATAATCATCCGTCACGAGAACGGTCTGGAAACTTTCTACGGACATCTTTCGCAGCGTAATGTCGAGGCTGACCAATGGGTGCACGCGGGGGATGTGATCGGTCTGGGAGGCTCCACAGGGCGGTCCACAGGACCTCATCTTCATTTCGAGACCCGTTATAGGGGTTATGCCTTTGACCCTCAATGGCTCATCAATTTCGAGACGGGTGAACTCAGGCACAGGCTCTTCCTGTTGAAACGCCGCCAGTTCAATCCGTACAGCAATTACGAGCAGGACTTCGAGGACGAGTTCCGCAATGATGAGGAGGACCGCAAGGAGGATGCGGAGAGGGCTGCGATGCGCTATCACACCGTCCGTTCAGGGGACACCCTCGGAAGGATTGCCATCAACAACGGCACTACCGTCACCGAACTCTGCCGTCTCAACGGATTGACCCGCAATTCAATCCTCAGGATCGGACAGCGGATAAGGGTCAGGTAGGGCCGGACCCTGCGGGAAAATATGAACCATATATAACAACTGAATACTATGAGCCTGAAAATTGTTTTCCTTGATTCCTCCACACTCGGAGATGTGCCGTTCACACCGATCAGCGACCTCGGGGACCTTATTCTTTACAGAATCTCCTCAAAGGAAGATGCCCTTCAAAGGGTGAAGGAGGCGGATGTCTTGATAATCAATAAAATAAGGGTTGACAAGGATTTGATTGACGCTGCCCCTAACCTGAAACTGATATGCGTCGCCGCCACAGGTGTCAACAATGTGGATTTGGAATATGCTGCCGCAAAGGGGATTCCTGTGCGCAATGCCGTCGGTTACTCCACCGAGTCCGTAGTCCAGTCCACCTTTATGACGATGCTTGCCCTTGTCGGAAAACTGCGCCATTATGACGATTATGTGAAATCGGGAAAATATTCTCTCGGTGACATATTCACCGATATGAGCAATATGTTCTTTGAGTTGAGCGGCAAGCAATTGGGCGTCATAGGTATGGGAAATATAGGAACTCGTGTGGCGCAGGTGGCGACCGCCCTCGGAATGAAGGTCGTGTATTTCTCCACATCGGGCACATCCCACGAGAAGGCATATCCGAGCGTCAGCCTGGAATCCCTTATGAAGGAGTCGGATGTCATATCCGTCCACGCCCCTTACAACGAGCGCACGGCAGGCCTTGTGGGAGAGAGGGAACTCTCGCTTATGAAGCCGGAGGCATATATCCTGAATATGGGACGAGGAGGCATCATTGACGAGAAGGCTCTCGCGGATGCCATCGACACAGGCAGGATTGCAGGAGCGGGCATAGATGTCTTCACCGAAGAGCCTCTGCCGCTGGGCAACCCTCTGATGAAAGTCAAAAAGCGCGAGCGTCTGGTGCTTACTCCGCACATCGCTTGGGCAAGTCTTGAGGCCCGCAAACGCCTTGTCGCCTGCATTGCCGGGAACATCCGGAATCTATAGCCTCTTTCCTATTTGAGGCAGATGATGCTTGTGCCCTTCTTGGCTGTTGTCGCCATATCGGACATAAAGACCAGGTACATTTTCCCGAAATGTATCTGGACTCCTTCAGGCTCAAAAGTACCGTCCTTTGACAGGTTAAGGTCCACCAGGGTCTGCTTGTCTGCGCTGACCCCGACAGCCTGACGGGTGACGAGCCAGTTGCCGTTGATGTCGGCAATGCTGATGGTTGATGCGTCGTCGTTCTTGTAGCCCGCAAGAATATATGCCTTGCTGTCGTAGATGCAGTAGCCCTGAACGGCATTCACGCTTCCGCTGCTGGTCCCGCAGTATATCTTCCTGTCCCAGGTGAAGTCCCCCAGTGGGGCTATCCTGCTGAGGTCGTGGGCCTTGACTGATTCGGCTCTGCGGTCTTCCCTTGTGACACTGAGACTCTTGTAGGGCGCTCCGAGCACGTCTTCGTAATTGAAGAACTTCAGCACGTCCGTCGTGGAATAAGTCCAGATTCCGAACTGGTTGTGCTCAAGGTCCACAGACGCCATCCTCGCGCCGTTGCTGTTGATGTAGAAAAGGTCTGCCGCATCCTCGGGATAGACGGTCTTCCCCGCCTCGTACTTGTAGCGGCAGATGAGCCTGACATCGGAATTTGCCGCTTTGCCCCCGTAGTATGCCGCGTTTTCCCCGAGGCTTCCGACGGTCCACACATAGACCCCGTCTTCCGTGTTCTCCACGCAGAAACCGTCCCCGTGACCGCCGTAGCGGCAATACATTGTCCGGTCCGCCACATTCTTGCCCGCAGGAATACGGGCTATGCTCACGCTCCCGTCGGTCTCCCAACTGACATAGCGGTTCCCGTCCTTGTCGATGTCAAGCCCCTGTGAG
>JBJEJS010000134.1:0-3171 GCA_051878235.1 Candidatus Cryptobacteroides sp. | reverse complement strand
AATGAGGGGCGTTGTAGGCGAGGTAGAGGAAGAACGGATTGTCTTTCTTTGCCTGGTCCTTGATGTATTTCACTCCCCATTCAGTGAAAAGGTCGGTGGCGTGTCCTTTCGGATTGATCTGCTTCTCATTGTGAAACATATAATCGTGTCCCTCCCTCTTGTGGGTGTAATAGTCATCCATCATATCCCCGAGGAACCCCTGGAAATAATCGAAGCCTTTTTCATTTGGCAGGTTCGGATGTTCCAGACCGAGATGCCATTTGCCCACAATGGCGGTGTTGTATCCTGCTTTTTTCAGCATTTGGGGCATAGTCACCGCCGATGGCAGCAGATAACCCCAGTTTTGTGACTGCTGTGTCCTGATTACTCCAGGAACGCCCACCATTGCAGGGAAACGTCCTGTCAGGATTGCAGCCCTTGTCGGGGAGGATACATTGGAGTTTGCATAGAAGTTGTCCATCCTGACTCCGGTCTCGAAAATATTGTCAATGTTGGGAGTGCTCAGATCCTTTGCCCACTGACAGGAGAGGTCTCCCAGTCCGAGGTCATCCACAAGGATGAAAAGAATGTTGGGCTTTTCTGCGGGAGTCCTGTCAGATGCTGCTGCAATTGCGGGTGCAGCAAGAGCTGCTGTCAAGAAAATACTTTTTTTCATATATTTCAATTGATTATGACTTATAGAAATTAATTTTTGTCCCATTTCTGCTGCATCCTGTCGTAGCTTTCAGTACCATATTCCTTACCGAGGAACGACTCTTTGCAGGAATTCTCGAATTGCTCATATATCTTCATCATCTTCTTCACGATTCCTTTGTTCTGCTGCGAGATGTCGTTTTTTTCCTTCATATCACCGCCCAGGTCGTAAAGCATCACTTTGTCCTTCTTCATATAGAGCTTGTATCGAGTTCCTACAACTGCCGCCTGATTCTGGTACATAAAACAGATGTTCCTGTCCTTCTGCTGCCTGCCTCCGGTCAGGAGGGGATGGAGGGAGATTCCGTCCAGACGGTATGGTGCGGCCCCTGCATCCGTGCCGGTAAGGTCAAGGACGGTCGGGAGGTAATCCAGGGTGGAACAAGGATAATCTGTCACGCCCGGTGTGATATGACCTTTCCACACCACGAAACCAGGCTCTCTGATTCCTCCTTCGTGGAGGGAACGCTTACGTCCGAGCAAGCCTGCGGACGAGCCTGGAGTGCCGTTTTCCGGTCCGTTGTCGCTGCAGAAGAAAATGATGGTGTCCTCTGCTATTCCGAGTTCTTCCAGGTAGCCGGCAAGCCTTCCTACCTGGAGGTCCATTGCAGTGATGGACCCGGCATAGTTCCTGCGGAGCAGCTCTCCGTCGTACATCTCATAAAATTCCTTTCCTGCCACGCAAGGCAGGTGGGGAGTGTGGAACCAGATTACGGAGAAAAACGGTTTGCCTTCGCCTGCCGCCTTGCCGATATGGTCAATGGCCCTGTCCATTATGACCCTGCTGTCATCCCCGTCGAGGTTGTCTGTCACTTTGTTGCCTTGTGTGTCGAAATAAGATGTCCCGAAAGGTCTCCAGTCATCTCCGTCATCAATATATTTCCATCCGGAATGGGGGTTCTTGTCCTTGTCCGGCTGTTTCATCGGATCCCAGGTAGGGACTTTTGACTCCGATGCAAAAGTCACATCGAAACCGTGCAGGGCAGGCGGATTGTATTCCCTTGTGTTGCCCACATCCCCTCTGTTCGCATCTTTTTCCTTGTAGGTGAGAGTGCCGAGATGCCATTTCCCGAAAAATCCGGTCGAGTATCCCTGTTGTTTCAGTATTTCCGCTATTGTGACTTCCTCCGGACGCAGGATGCCGGTGTTGGCATTGAACACCCCGCTTCTGTGCGGATGCCTGCCTGTGAGGGCACTGCATCTTGTCGGTGAGGAGACCGGAGCGCCTGCATAGAACCTGTTGAAGACAACTCCTTCCTGTGCAAGGTTGTCAAGACAGGGGGTCTTGATCCAGTCGCTTCCGGTGAATCCTGTGTCGCCGTACCCCATATCGTCTGCCATAATGAGAATCACATTGGGCTTTTTGGCATTGTCTGCCCCTGATGACGGGATTGCGGGAACGGCACAGACAAACAATAGTGATGAATATTTTATTTTCATATCATCTGAAGTCAAGGATTGATTTTACGCATCTGCTCCCCTGTGAGTTTTTCAGGATACCCCCAATCGGAAAGGCTGAGGTCGCAGAAATCCCCTGTCTCCTTCATCATCTTGTCCATCAAGGCTGTCAGTTCTTCCTGAATCTGCGCGTACTCAGGTCGTCCGTAGAGGTTTTCCTTCTCGAACGGATCTGCCTTGAGATTGAAAAGCTGAGGATGTCTCTGCCCTTTCACATTGTAGAGGACAAGTTTGTATCCGTCCTTTTTGACGGCACGCTGGAGGTTCATATAGGAAAGCAGGACGGCCTCTCTCGGACCTTCTGCGTTTTCAAGCAGAGTTTTCTTCAGTGATTTGCCCTGAACGGTTGAAGGAATTTCCCTTCCGGTCATCTCGCAAAGGGTCGGGTAGATGTCATAGAGATAGCAGTATGCGTCACGCCTTTCATTCTTCGGGATTCCGGGACCGCAGAATACCAACGGTACCCTGACGGACTCCTCATAGAGATTCTGTTTGCCGAGAAGACCGTGACTTCCTACCGCCAGGCCGTTGTCTGCTGCGAATACGATGATGGTGTTGTCATATTTGCCGGATTTTTTGAGGGCTTCAATCACACGGCCTATCTGCACATCCACTTCGTTCACCATTCCGTAATAGTCAGCAATCTCTTTTTTGACTTTTTCCGGTTCCCGTGGAACAGGCAGGAGTTTCTCGTCCCGCTCGTAAAGGTCTCCATTGTCGAAAGGGTGCTCTGTGAGAAAGTTCTCCGGCAAGGCGACCTGGTCATTGGAATAGGTCTTTCCATAGTCAGGATGCACATTTCTCGGATCGTGCGGCGAAGTGAAGGCCACATACGCGAGGAAAGGGGTATTGCTGTCCTTTCCGGACATTATGAAATCAATGGCAGCGTCAGCATACAGTTTTGAGGAGAAAGTCTTGTCCGAAGCCTTCACCCATACTCCGTTTTCGTATGCGCCTGTGGAGTCGTACTGATGCAGGAAAGGCCTCACGTGACCGAATTCCCCGTTTTTTCCCGGAGTG
>JBJEJS010000133.1:0-3173 GCA_051878235.1 Candidatus Cryptobacteroides sp. | reverse complement strand
TGTAATCAGAATGAAAACACTTTCTCCTGTCACATCTATTTCGCGTCCTTCTCCCCAGAAGGCCTTTATTCCAAGCTCTTCGTTGGCGGATGACCAGGCAACTGCAGGAACAGCCACGACAATCTGCGCCCCGTCCTGTGACACGAATGACTCTGAGGAAACACTTGCTGAGCCGAAGGATACTGAAGTCACCTGCTCAAGGTTTCTTCCCTTGATGGTCACCTCCGTGCCGATTGTACCTGTTGCAGGACTATAGCCTGAGACGAGTGCGTCCGTCACAGGAACGGTCACATAAAAGTTGGTCTTGAATATATGGTTTTCAGGATCCTCTCCGAAAGCCTTGAGAATGACGCAATGCGGGTCATCCTGCTGCGCAAGTTCCAGTTGCGGAACTGTGAATGTGATGCTGTTGATTGACTGTGAGACGATTTCCGTCTCGACATCGGAGAATGTGACACTTGACACCTTGTCGAGATTGAATCCTTTCGCAGTAACCTCTGTGCCTATGTAGGCCCTTACCGTGCCGCTCTCATCAGTTTTCGGACTTAATGTGGATGTGTCGAAAGCCGGTGTGTTGACCAACTGCTGCGGCTCCTTCTTACAGGACGACAATGCGGCAACAAGCGCGAGCGAAGCACAAAATATTGATATATTTTTCATATTGTCAATATGTTAAAGTTTCGAATAATCGTAGTCATACTTCTGCCAGAGGCAGTTGAAAGTGACGAAAGAATCCCTGTAGTCATTGCTTGAGGACACATTCCAGTCGATGGTCTTGATGTGGAGGAATCCCAGTCTCTTGATATTGGCGGCAGGGGCCTCAGCGGAATAACCGTTGTTGCTGTAGTATGCCACGATAAAGACTGCATCCACTTTGTAGTCCTTCTCCGTGACAAGGTCAGAGGTCTGCCTTGAGCAGAACGCGCTTGACTTGATGCCTCCTTTAGCCGAGGTCATACCGATTCCTGCGACAGTTCCTGCGGTGGCGTCGATAGGGAACAGGGTCTCGTCAATCTTTTCTATCTGTCCGTTCATCACCTTTTCACGGAGTTCATTCTCTGTGGCGTTCTCCGGGCTGAGGTATCTGAATGTCAGGATAGGAATTCCCGGCAGGGTCGTGTTTCCTCCAGGCACCCTGTAGTCATTTGACGGAGTGCCCTCAAAACTGATGAAGAAGTTCTTGAGTTGGGAGTTTGAGTTGGCAGGAGAATTGAGTTGGAGCACATTGCCGCTGACCGATGAGAAGAAGAAATACGGAACCACACTGTTGTAGTCCTCATCTTTGACCACACCCGGTTTCGGACAGTTTGCGCTGGCCCACTGTTCGTTAAGGTATTTCAATGCGACAGGGTCCAAATCTGTTTTCCATTTGGCGTTCTCATAAACGATGCCGGTCTCAGGCGAGAAGAATGAGCAATATGTGCTTTCCGCTGTCCTGCCCTGGCAGACAGTCCTGCAGTTCTCCCAGAATTTCACGAACGGGACATACACAAGGAAGTCCTGCTTCAGGACAATTGACTCGTTCTCATCGAAATATGTGGCTTTCAGCACGACAGTTGTCTCTCCGTCCTCAAAATCTCCGGCAGGGATTGTGAAGGTGATGGACTCCGACGACTTGAAGGACTGTGCCTCGAATGTGCCGACATAAATCTTGTCGATGTTCTGAAGATATTTGCCGGTCAGGGTGATGCTCTTGCCTACAGCCGTCCTCGTGAATTCGTAGGAATCAATCTGAGGCACATAGCGTATCACTGTTATCGGAGCGAGGGACTTGTCGGTTGAACGGTACTGCGTCCCGTCGAAATAGGTCATTGAGATGTTTGCGGAGGCTGACTCCACATACGGCACCTTGACCACAATCTCGACATCGGACTGGGACACTATTGTGGCCTCGTGTCCGTTCTCATAGCCTTCCGCCGTGAACACGACGGAGGAGGCGCTGTTCAGATACTTTCCTGTGATCAGCACCTCGGAACCCATCTCCGCCTCTGACTGAAGCAGGGATGATGTGATTTCAGGCACTGCAAATGAGCAGGTGAAGACATCAGAGGATTCCCCCTTTCCCGTTGCGTTGACAAGGGATACTTTGCCGGAGGTCACATCCTTTCCGACCTTTATGGAAAGCCTTCCGTTTGAGACCTTCTGTATGATGTCCACTTTCACATCTCCGATGTAGGCGGATGTGACATTATGAAGATATTCACCGGTCACCACCACTTCCGCACCGGCAGGAGCGGTCTTCGGACTGAATGATGCAATCACCGGAGCGGAGTCAACCGTCACATTGACACTTTCCTTCTCACAGGACTGGAATGTGGCACAGGCAATTGCAATAGCAGCGAGTATTATTGTTCTTGATTTCATAATCTACTAATATCCTGGATTTTGTGCAATTTGATCATTGATGTTGGTCACGGAGATCGGAATAGGCAGAAGCACCTGCCACTCTTCTATCGGGTTCACGACATAGTCGTATGCCGAATAGAAACTTTCCCCGGAAATGAAGTCGTTGACCGTAGAGACGGCCGTTCCCCAGCGCATAAGGTCGAACCACCTCTGGTTCTCCATAGCGAATTCCAGTCTTCTCTCGTTTCTTACAGCCTGGCGGAAAAGATATTTTGATGAAAGTTCCGCAAGGGTGTAGTCAGGGACACCTGCCCTCTGCCTGATGGCATTAAGTTGCGTCAAAGCATCGTCAGACGGTCCTGAGGTCTCGTTAAGAGCCTCCGCATAGAGGAGCATCACATCCGCAAGGCGGATGACAGGCCAGTCGTTCTCGGCATCATATTCCGTTGTCATATTCTTGTCGATGAACTTGTTGCAGAAACGGTCCGCAACCCAAAGCCCTGTAGTATTGTTCAGATACCCCTCCTGAAGAACGACATCCTTCCTCTTGTCAGATGCACTGTATGCGGCAATCAGATTGTCGGACGGGAAGTCATAGTGCTTCGGAGAGCCGATGACAACATTTCCGGCATTGTTGATAGGGCCGAACAATGTGGTGAACGGAGAGCCGATTCCGACATTCCCGCTGCGGTACCTGACGGCAAAAATGATTTCCGCGTTCATCTCATTGTCGGTCGCGAACACTTTGTCATACGGAACGAGTGACGCTCCTGATGCAGGATTGGAGCAGGCGTCGAGCACATCCTTCAGGAGTGTGACCGCATTGG
>JBJEJS010000132.1:0-3183 GCA_051878235.1 Candidatus Cryptobacteroides sp. | reverse complement strand
GGCAAATGGATCTATGATGACTGCTACATCAAACTCGGGGCTCCTCTTGCCTTCCAGCACGGTGCGAACGGCGGTATGGCGGGTCTTGAAATCATTGATTCCGACATTCTTGTGAACTGGAATGAAAGTGCAACCAGCAAATGTCTCATCGAAACCTGGAACAACAGCGAGTACTCCACAACCCTCGGAGACATCGTCTTCAAGAACAATGTAGTCTGGAGCAATGAGACCGATGTCCAGAAGGAATTCCACATCACCCACGGTCAGCACAGCACCAGTGCAATGAACATCAACAGCATCACAATCGAGAACAACACCTTCTACAATGCCACCTGTGGTCTGAACTCCGCAAGCAATGACAGGTTCAATGCCTTGATTGCCGTTCACGAGACTCCTTCATTCTCGGTTTCCGGAAACATCTTCTATGTCTCCAAACCTACAAACAAAACCACTGATGCGACGGATGCACACCACTATTGCATAGTCTCATCCAACAGTATGAGTGTCGATGCGATGAAGGAGGCCGGAAAATGCGAGGTGAACAACCTTGTGAACCTCCCGCAGCAGGCCGGTCTGAGGTCCGGAACCGGCGCCAAGGAATGGAACTGGGGTCTGACCAACCTCACTACCCTGCAGGACAACGACATCGTGACAACTTGGGTCAATCCGTTCTCTTCAGAGGACATTGCCAATGGAGTCTTCACCGTCAAGGCTGAATACGCAACCTCTGGTGCCAAAAGGTAAATATCTATAAAATATGAACAAACTGATAACAATTATGGTGGCCATCCTTCTGCCTGTCCTCCTTTGGGGACAGGCGGGAAGGGTCACCGTAAGCGGAACAGTCTCTGACGACGCCGGACCTCTCCCGGGAGCGACAGTTTACGAGGACGGGAATATGTCCAACGGAACTGTCACCGATGCGGACGGTAAATATGTCCTTACCCTCAAGCAGGACGGGACAATCGTGATTTCCTGTCTCGGATATGCCGATGTGAGGGAAAAGGTGTCGGGACGCAAAAAAGTGGATGTGCGGATGAAGGAATCCACTGAGACTCTTGCCGCATCGGAGGTGGTCAGTGTCGGTTACGGATCAATCGCAAGGCGTGACCTGACCGGCTCGGTCAGCAAGGTCAATATGGATGAACTCGCGAAATCCACCCCGATGAACTTCGACCAGGCCCTCGCGGGACGTGTGGCGGGTGTTGTAGTCACCACTTCCGACGGCTCCGTCGGTGCCGAGGCGAACATCGTCATCCGTGGAAACAACTCTCTGACGCAGTCTTCCGCCCCATTGTACGTCATTGACGGCTTCCCGATGGAAAGTTCCTTTGCAACTTCCATAAGCCCGTCGGACATCGAGAGCATCGATGTGCTCAAGGATGCCTCCGCATCGGCCATTTATGGAGCCAGGGGAGCGAACGGTGTCATCATCATCACCACCAAGAAGGGCTCTGTCGGAAAACCGACAATCAATTTCTCCGCATCCTGGACCGGCTCGACTCTGGCAAACAAGGTTGACCTGCTCAACGGAATGGAGTATGTCCGTCTTGATGACGAGTTCAATATGTTCCAGACAAACACCCATTCCAATTACTTCACAAGGTATATGGAAGACGGTTTTGTGGACACCGACTATTATTCTCTTGAAGACTATGCCGCGGCTCCTTCGGTTGACTGGCAGGATTATGTCTATCGCAATGCCTTCAGCCAGAACTACAGTCTTTCCATAGGAGGAGGCTCTTCAAAATCGGGCACCACCTACAATGTCAGCCTGAGTGCAATGGACCAGAACGGTATCCTCATCGCCAGCAACTTCAACCGCTACTCCGCAAGCATCAAACTCAAACAGGAAATCGGGAAGAAAGTGTCCGTCGATGTGAGCGCAAGTTACTCCCAGGCGACGACCAACGGCTCCCAGCCGGCTTCCAGCGAATCAGGCTCGACCGTAAGTTCCTACCTGCTTTATCAGGTCTGGGGATTCCGCCCGACAAGACCTCTGCGCTTCGGACCTGTTGGAGACGCTTTCATCAACCAACTTGTGGATGAGGAGGTCTCAGACCCTGACTCCTTCCGTTTCAACCCGATGGCGAATGTCAAGAACAGTTACAGGAGGGTCAGGCGCAACTATCTCAACGGCAACATAGCCTTCAACTGGGACATCGTCAAGGGCCTGCGCCTGCGCATTTCTGCCGGCTATAACAACTCCAGGACCCGTGACGAGGCTTTCAACGGCTCGCAGACAATGTCCGGACACCCTGCATCTCCTCTTGGACAGGGACCTAACGGGCGTATCTATAATACCGATCTGACCGGATGGCTCAATGAGAACACCCTCACCTGGGACTCGACTTTCGGACTTGACCACAATCTCCAGATTCTCGGAGGTTTCACCATCCAGGGCGAGCAGACCCGTTTCACGGGAGTCGCTGCCAACCACATCCAGTCGGAATCCCTTGGAATCGAGGGCATCAACACCGGCCAGTATCAGTCCGTCACCCCTTACAAGAGGGAATGGCTCCTGATTTCCGGACTTGCCAGACTCAACTACAACTATGCCCACAAATACTATGTGACGGCATCGGTCCGTGCTGACGGCTCGTCGAAATTCGCCAAAGGCAACCGCTGGGGAATCTTCCCTTCGGCATCTTTGGCCTGGACATTCTCGAATGAGAACTGGGCTCAGAACAGCGGGTGGTTCAACAACGGTAAACTGCGTGTGAGTTGGGGTATGACGGGAAACAACAGGACCCAGACCCCGTACGATTTCTATGCCCGGTTCGTGACGACTCCGGGAGCAAACAGTCTTGACTATGTCCGTGACGGTCAGACGGTTTCCGGTTACTACCGTGAAAATATGGAAAACCCTTACCTCGGTTGGGAGACCACTGCGCAGACCAACATCGGTCTGGACCTCTCCTTCCTGAAGGACAGGATTTCCCTCACCGCCGACTTCTACCAGAAGGACACATACGACCTTCTGCTCCAGGCGACAATGCCGGCCTCCTCAGGCTACGAGAGCGCGATGGTCAATGTCGGATCGATCAGGAACAGGGGCGTTGAACTGTCTCTGAATGTTGTCCCCGTCAAAGTCAAGAATTTCGAATGGACATCGACATTGAACTTCGGAATGAACAAGAACGTCGTGACTGCCCTTGCCAACAACCAGACGACGCCCATCTC
>JBJEJS010000131.1:0-3196 GCA_051878235.1 Candidatus Cryptobacteroides sp. | reverse complement strand
TGCAGCCGCCTCCCGCCGCTATGGAGACACCTGAAGTTCCTATTTTGAGAAGAAACTGCTCTCATTCGGCCTCGACTTCGGTTATGTTTTCCTGGACCGCTACAAAATCCAGTTCAACACCAGGGGAGACGGGTCGTCGCTTTTCGGCAAGGGACACCGCTGGGGATTTTTCCCGTCCGTCTCCTTCAATTGGGAAATGAAGAAAGAGCCTTTCCTGAGGGAAGTGGAGTCGGTCTCGTCCCTGAATTTCAAAGCGGGGTACGGACGCTCGGGCAATACGGGGCCGGTCAATGCGTATGTCAATGCCGATTATGCGGAGCCTGCGGGAGTACTTCCTGTTTTCGGATCCTCGGCCGTAGTCCTCGGGGTCGTTTACAATCCAAATCCTGATTTGGAATGGGAGTCCGTGTCATCTTTCAATGTGGGGGCGGAACTGGGCCTGTGGCAAAACCGCTTCCTTTTTAATGTGGAATATTATATGTCACGGACAGACAATATGCTCTATGCCTACGATGTCCCTGTGCCGCCTTTCTCTTACGACAAACTCCTTGCAAACCTGGGTGCGATGTCAAATATGGGAGTCGATTTGGGAGTTGCCCTCGAAGCGGTGAAGACCAAGGACATAGACCTTGTCCTGAGCGCGAATCTTGCCTGGCAGCGAAACAGGCTCGAATCCCTCGACGGCATCTGGCATTCAACCTGGCTTGAGGCGGAGAAAATCACCCCTGTCGCCGGCGTAAATGGGGCAGGACAGGTCGGAGGGGACAATAATGTGCTGTATCAGATTGTTGGACAGCCTGTCGGAGTGTTTTATCTGCCTCATTGCCGTGGTCTTGTGCAGAATCCTGACGGCAGTTTCAGTTATGATATAGAGGACCTTGACGGAAACGGGACTGTGGATTTGGGCTCTGACGGGGACCGCTATCTCGCAGGCCAGGCTGTCCCGAAATTCACTCTCGGGTCCAATGTGAGTTTCCGCTGGCGGGGGCTGTATCTGACTATGCAGATAAACGGAGCATTCGGGCACCATATCTTCAATGGCACTTCCCTTGCCTACAGCAATATGACATCTTTCCCGAGTTACAATGTGCTCAAGGATGCTCCGAAGAAGAACATAGCGGACCAGCGTGTCTCCGACTACTGGCTTGAGAAGGGCGACTATGCCAATATCGAGCAATTGACTGTGGGCTACCAGATTCCTTTGCGTCCGGGTCCTGTGAAGTCCCTGCGCATAAGTGCCTGCATAAAGAATCTGGCACAATTCAGTTCGTATTCCGGGCTTACTCCTATGATTAACAGTTATGTGGTGAACAGCCGTTTGGGGATAGATGACAAATTTTGTTATCCCGTTTACAGGACATACTCCATTGGTTTAAGCATAAGGTTTTGAAAATGAAAAGATTACTATATATTTCCCTGGCTGTTGTCTGTTGCGTTTCCTGTCTTGATGCGGAAATTAAGGGCAGGATTCCGTCAGAGGAGATGTATTCCACACCCGAGAAGATTTACCTTAATGCGGTGGCCACTCTGTACCGTGATCTCGGCAGCGATGTCGAATCCTGTGGTCTTCAGGGGACTTGCAGGGGCATATATGACTACAACACCCTCACTACTGATGAGGCCATAGTGCCGGTGCGAGGAGGAGACTGGTATGACGGAGGCTACTGGCAGAGGCTGTATTTCCACACCTGGACCCCGTCCGACAGATGCCTTTATGATGTGTGGAAATGGCTTTTCGGGAAGATCAACAGTTGCAACGGGAGCCTTGGTATCCTGGAGGAATACCGGGACACAATCGGAGAGGACAGATACAGGAACTGGAATGCCGAGGTCAGGGCTTTGAGAGCCATTCTGCTGTGGTACGCTATGGATATGTTCGGAAATATCCCGTTACCCGTGAATGATGCCTATCCCGCTGCAGGGGAGATGGTCCAGTCCAGGCGCAGCACGACTTTCCGCTTCATCTTTGACGAACTGGAATATGCGGCGGACTGTCTTCCTCAGAGCAGGAGCAACTGCAGGGGGGACAATTACGGGAAGGTGACCGCCCCTGTGGTGTGGTTTGCGCTCGCAAAACTCGCACTTAACGCCGAGATATATTCTGATGACGACTGGACAGACTCATTCAGGCCTGCGGGCAACGGAATCCTGCTCTCCGTTGACGGGGCGGCAATGAATGCGTGGGAGGCCTGTCTGCACTATTGCGATTTGATTACCTGCTGCGGATATGCTCTTGAGGACCTGTTCTCCTCCAATTTCTCCGTCAACAACGAGTATTCAATCGAAAACATATTCACAATCCCCGCAGACAAGGACCTCTACAAAGTGGAGTGGCATTATCAGTTCCGTTCCCGCCATTACAGTCACGGGGCCGCTTTCGGCTTCATTTCGGAGAACGGAGTGTCGGCCTCCTTGAAGGCTATGGAAACCTTCGGATACGGAAAACCGGAACCTGACCCGAGGCTGTGGCTGACTTTCGATGTCGATGAAGTCTATGTGGATGGGAAGCCTGTGCTGACGGAAGACGGCACGCCTTTGTGCTATCGTCCTCTTGATGTGAAGCCCGACCTTACAGGGGATGCCTATATGCTGACTGCGGGAGCGCGTTTCAGCAAATATGAAACTGACCGCCATTCCTACAATGACGGCAAACTTCAGGACAACGATATTGTGCTTTTCAGATATTCTGATGTGCTTCTGATGCAGGCCGAAGCTTTGGAGCGGAACGGCTCCGACGGCTCGGTGCCGTTCAATGCGGTGAGGGATAGGGCAGGCGCCCCTGTGAGGGAATGCACATTGGATAACATTCTGGATGAGCGTCTGCTGGAGTTGGCCTGGGAGGGCTGGCGCCGTCAGGACCTCATCCGTTTTGGCAGGTATCATCAGCCTTATGATATGCGTGGACAGTTGCCTTCTGAGGCCGATGCCCACACGACGGTGTTCCCCATACCGTACAAGTGCATTGAACTCAACCCTGTCCTGAAACAGAACAAGGGTTATGAGTGAGCGCAGGTTTCGGAAATTCCGACGGCACATCGTGAAATATAATTAAACTAATTTTTGCCGAAATTAAAATATTTGCTACCTTTGCACCCCCTATGTAGTGTAGGGATCGCATATTTAAGTATTAACTAATTAAAACTCAAGACAGTGAACACACAGAGTTACAAAACGGTCTCAGCCACTCCGGCTACCG
>JBJEJS010000130.1:0-3197 GCA_051878235.1 Candidatus Cryptobacteroides sp. | reverse complement strand
GGCTTCGGCTGATGTTCCCAAGGAAATGGCCTTGTTCCTGGACTGGGTCAATAATGAGAACAATACCGATCCGGTATTGAAAGCGGCCGTCGCTCATCTTTGGTTTGTGGCCATCCATCCTTTTGATGACGGGAATGGCCGTCTGACAAGGACTATTACGGATATGCTTCTGGCCCGGGCTGATGGGATGCCTCATCGCTACTATAGTATGTCCGCAGAAATTCTCAGGAATAAGCACGGATACTACGATGCTCTGGAAAAGACCACGGTAGGAGATGTTGACATTACCTTGTGGCTGGAGTGGTTCCTTCAGACACTTAAGAGTGCAATGGAGCGCAGTTTGAGCGTTGTTGGCCGCGTGGTAAAGAAAACAATGTTCTGGCAAGCACATCGTGACGTGGCAATGAATGAGCGTCAGGTCAAGGTCGTGAACCGGTTATGGGACGGGTTCTACGGCAAACTCACAAGTGTGAAGTGGGCAAAAATCTGCAAGACTTCGCAAGCTACCGCCCTTCGTGACATCAATGATTTGATTGAGAAAGGAATCTTGGTAAAAGGAGAGGAAGGCAGCAAGAATACCAATTATATTCTTGCTGTGGATTAATATGCCTTTTCCTGTCACTCTCCACCCTAGTGTGTTATATCCTTGCCTTGAAAGAGTCAGTTGATGACGACCTCATCGAGGAAGAGCCATCCGCCGACGGCTCTGTTGCGGCGGGCTACATAGCGGATGTATCTTGCGGTGGCTTCGCAGACCACATTGAAGTCGCGGAAAATCTGTGCGTCACAATTTGCGGGGACATCATTGAAACTTGTTCCCGCAAGGGTGAAGTCAATGCCGTCAGAGGAAAAATACACCTCGGCACTTTCGGGCAGAAATATCTCCGGTCCTTTAATCTGCATAAAGGTCGCCCCGACATAATGCACATTGACGCTCCGCCCGAGGTCAATTGTAACATCCACATCCGACAGGAATCCCTGCCATCTGCCGTCATTGTTTGCCCATCCTCCTGCCTTTCCGTCCGTGAGGGTCCCGTCGCCTTCTCCCGGATAGTGACTGTGGCAGCGTGTCCCGTATGAAACCTTTGCTCCGACTCCCTTGTGCCTCAGCCCGGTCCGTGCGGCTTTGCGCTCACCATATTCATCCGCGAGGCTGAATACCGTGTAGCCTTTGCCTTTAAGGACCTCAAGAGCCTTGAGGGCCCTTTCACGGAAATCCGCGTAATCCTTCCGTTCAGCCCTGCTCCAACCGGTCTCCGCAATCGCCATCGCCCTCGGCCAGTACATATATTCGGCGTGCGCATCCTCCACGACATATTCCGTCCAGAGATTTCCCTGAATCCCTTTCAGATGGCTGGGCGCACATCCGTCCGTCCCGCCTTCGGGAACAGGGATTCCTCCGGCGGGGTCATATCGATATACCGTTTCCAGAGGCAGATACCCTCCGATTGACTCCGGCTCCCTGAAAGGAGCATCCTGCGCGTGGTCGAAATAACAGAAGTTTCCAGGACACATTATCACATCATTCCCGTTCTCCAAAGCCTCGATTCCCCCTTTTGTGCCTCTCCAGGACATCACGGTCGCACTTGGGGTGACACCGCCTTCGAGAATCTCGTCCCAACCGATTATCTTCCGCCCTTTGGAGTTGAGGTATGCCTCAATCCGCCTTATCAGATAACTTTGAAGTTCCTCGACATTCTTCAGTCCTTCCTCCTCCATTCTCCTGCGGCAGTCAGGACATTCTTTCCACCGTTCTTTTGCCGCCTCGTCCCCTCCAATGTGAACATATCCGTAAGGGAACATTTCGACCACCTCATCCAGGACCCCTTCCAGAAACTTGAAAGTCTGCTCCTTCCCGATGCAGAATTCCCCTCCGCCTGGAACGCCCGTGCAGGCAAGTTCAGGATACGCTGCAAGCACCTCCTCGCTGTGTCCCGGCATCTCAATCTCAGGAATGACATCTATGTGCCTTTGTGCGGCATATTCCACAATCTCCCTGATGTCCTCCTTTGTGTAGTAACCCCCGTAAGCCCCGGGAGTCCCTTCATCCGCATATTTCCTGTTTCCTGTCTTCCACCACTCCTTCCAGATGGCCTGAGGCCTCCAGGCGCCGTATTCCGTAAGCCTCGGGTATGAATCAATCCTGACTCTCCATCCGGCGGCATCCGTCAGATGAAGGTGCATCTTGTTCATCTTGAAATATGCCATCGCGTCAATCTGCTTCTTCAGGAAATCCACGCTCCTGAAATGCCTTGACACATCGAAATGCAGTCCCCTGTAAGGGAATCTCGGGGAATCCTCAATCTCGCAGCATTCCACTTCCTCCAGCCTCCCGTCCTCGCTCATCTGCCTTAGGGACTGCCTCGCGTAAAACTCCCCGGCCTCGTCACGGCACTTTATGGTAATGCCTTTCGGGGTGATTGTCATCAGGTATCCCTCCGGCCTGATGTCCCTGTCCGCCGTGACCTTGATTCTTGTCCCGCCGTCCAGTCTGCAGAATCCCTCTTTTATTACAACCCTTTCCGGTGCCGGTATTATATATGAAGCCTTTCCCTTTGGCAGGGTGTCAGCCTTTTCCGCTGCTTTTGTCTGAATCCCGGCGATCAACAGAAGGGACAGCAACAGTACTCTCCTCATATTCTTAAAGTTTAGTGTTGACAAAAATATAAAAATATGCCATCGAAATGAAGGATGTCATCGTCATATCCGATCTGGTCGGGCGTCTTTTCAGATGACAGATGCCCGGCCGGAGCCTGTGTGACGGCTTGAACTATTTAAGGAATACGAAAAAGACGGCGAGGATCAGGCAGAGGAAGGCGGCGATGTGATTCCATTGGAGGGTTTGGGTGCGGAACATCACGAGCGCCATCACCGTAAAGACCGTAAGGGAGATGACCTCCTGAATCACTTTAAGTTGCATTAGGTTGAAAGGACCTCCGTTCCCGATGAAGCCGAGACGGTTGGCAGGGACTTGGGCGCAATATTCAAAAAAGGCGATGCACCAGGAGAACACAATGACAGCGATGAGCGGCCATCCCGTGGAAATCTTCATTTCCTGAAGTTTGAGATGGCCGTACCACGCGAATGTCATAAAGATATTGGATGTCACCAACAGCAGAATCGTCCAGACTGCTTTCATTCTCAGAATTTGTCCATCAGAGTGAAAATCGAGTCGCGGACCTCCTCAATCGTGCCCT
>JBJEJS010000129.1:0-3212 GCA_051878235.1 Candidatus Cryptobacteroides sp. | reverse complement strand
ATTAAGGTCACAGGAATTAAGTATGCCAGGATGGATGACCTGAAACTTGTGACTTCGGCTGACAGCCCTACCTGCACAATCACTTTCGGAGCGTCCTCATCCGCATATCCTTGGGCGGAAATGCCTCAGACCGTCAAATCCTCTGCGAATTACAAATATGTGACTCATCGCGGAACGACATATTCTTCAAAACAGTCAGTCCGGAATTATTCGGCTTGTTACGACACCCGGAGGCACAATCCGATGTGGGTGGCGTATCCTTGCCACAATATTTTCTGGGAAGGAGGCTACACCAGGCCGAATCCTGACCCTTGGAGACCTGACCCTGATTTCTTACCAAGCGAGCAGTCAATCATCTATGCGACAGACTGGAAAGACTGGCCTTGGACTGCCAACGGGAACAAGCCTACGGACAATTATTATTTCTGGACACCACTCGGAGTTGACAATGACAACTACTATGTGACTGTCGGAAAGGGGCATCTGATGCGTTCAGCCGAAAGGGGAGCGGGAGTTACCAATGTGCTGTTCGGACTTAACGAGCAGACCTTCTATCCGACCAACATCTCTCCAGAAAGAAACCGGTATGTCGCGCATTGGGATGCTGTGGAAGGTCTTCTTCCGAACAACTGGAGATGCAGCGACACGGTTTATGTCGTGGCGGGATGCTACTATGAGAATGAAAACACAGTCCTTTATGACGCTTCAAACTGGAATGAACACAGTTCATTGTCAAAACCTTGTGTGATGCCAACCGCCAAGTACAAGGTCTTCCTCCGGACAAAGTCAGGCTCCACCGGAAAGAACATCGCCGAATGTTCAGCCGATGAGCTTATGGCAATCGGTTTCTGGTTCCCTCAGGAACTTGATCCGAAAGTGGAGGTTGCAAAGGACAAGGTCACGGCTCCGTCGCTTTCGACAGTGATTTACTCTGTGGCAGACATCGAGAAGATGATTGGAGGTGAATTCAAGTTCTTCCCGACCGTTCCTGATGCTGTCAAACAGTCCTACAATGTGAGTGACTGGCCGGGTCTGGCATCCTCACTGTAAACGGATTACGGATATATGCAAAACAGCCGGGGCTTCTTTGGGGCTCCGGCTGTCTGTTTCTGCGCAAGAAACCATCAGTTTGGTTTGCAAAAATAATGAAATTTGAACATTAGTCAAACCTTTTCCCATTATTTCTACAGATAATTTATCCTATATCAGTCAGACATTTACGGGATATGGCCCATGCCTTAATCCTATGCCTCATATCGGGACATTCCGGGACTCTTTCAGATGAGCTGGAATGCAGCGTTTATGAAGCGGAATATGTCATTTTTCGCAGGAATATCATCTTCCCCTCAACAGGAACATTTGAATATTAAATAGTTACAAAAACTGATGGTTTCTTGCGCAGAAACCGTTAACCATAGATGCAGTGAATTTTCACGAATCTGGTTTTATATTTTGTAATATATTGATTGTCAGTAACTTATAATTCATTACTGACAAGGCTGTTTTATACTCTGAATCTGACGGAAAGATATGAGGAAGGACGAGATTTCATATACCCTTAATACCGATGTCCCGTCATCCGTCCTGATGCGCCGCAATTCCCTTGCGGTGCGCTGGTATATCCTTGTGCTTCCTGGAGGGGCAAAAGGCAGTCCGTCGAAGGGGCTGCGCGATGAATTGTGCCGCCGCAGCAGGGATGGGGAGCCTCTGTTTGAGTATTTTGCACCGACATATTTCGAGATGGTCCACCGTGACGGACAGTTGGTGAGGTCAGAAAGGCCCTTGATGTTCAATTACCTTTTTGTGCGCGCCTCAGAACGCGAGATATACCGTATGAAACAGTATCAGCCTCAGTATAACTTCCTTACGAGGGTGACAGGGGCTGACGGCATTGAGCATCATCCATTTTTGAGCGACACTTCAATGGAGAATCTCCGTTGGGTGGCCCGCTCGTATTCCGACAGGCTTCCTGTCTATTATCCGGATCCGGGAAGGCTGATGAACGGTGACAGGATAAGGATAACTGACGGACAGTTCAAAGGGGTGGAGGCGAGCGTGATGATCCGTCCTGGCGGTGGCGACAAGGACATAATGGTGTGCCTCGACAATTTTATGTGGGTCCCTCTGCTGAGTGTCAAGCCTGGTCAGTATGAGGTGATCGGGCTGCACGACGGCGGCCGCCACATCTACACGAAACTCGGCGGCGACCGTATTCCTGACGGCCTCCACGATGCTCTTTGCAGACTTCGCGGCAACGGGGATGTTACGGATTCCGACAGAAAACTTGCGGGTGAGGCTGTCTGCCTTTATGGTCATCTTGAACTTGACGGGGATGTGATGCGGAGCAAACAGTACAGCGTCCTTCTTCACAGTTACGCGATTCTTGAGGATGAAACCAATTACAGGAGCCTTCTGGACACGGTGAGAGGCATCCTGGACGCGGTAAAGGCAAGCCAGTCCCGTGCCCTTCTTCTGGTGACCCTTTACGGCTGCACGGACAATAGCCGCTACCGCAACGATGCTTTGGAGATTCTTTCCGCCCTGTCCTCTCCTCCAAAGAAAAGTGTCGCGCGTCTCCTCCGTTGGATCGGAGACTTCGACAAGTGCTATGGGCACAAGGGAATATGAAAGAACATATATGTCATATATACCATATATACCATATATCATAAACATATATAAAGATATATGAATACTGCCGGAAGCGTTTCTTTTGATGTTGTGGAGCCTGCGTGGAAGCGCCTGGACCGCCTTCTTGCATCCCGCAGGGACGAAATTCTTCTCCGCGAGTCGTCAGATGACGGACTTATCCACATTTACGACTGCGGGGATATTGTGACTTTCGAGCGTTCCGCCTGCCTTTTCCAAGGTCTTTTCCCAAGTGCCGATGTCACGGTGCTGAATCTCAACGGCTGTGACTCCCCGATTGTGATGCTGTCTGTCCGCCCGTCCGCCTTCCGTATGTGGAGCCGCGGGCAAGAGATTGGAGGAAAGGGAACTGATCTGACGCTGACTCCACCGTCACCTCTCTCACAGGAGGCGTACTCCCGCTGGCATAATGATGTTGTTGAAGGGAATATATGAGAATAGATTGAATCGTATTATGAGATTATTGCATAAACTGGCCGACTGGTATTTTTCGAAGCGCACGATGCCTTACTGGTGCATCCTTTTGTTGGATGTGCTGTGCGTTCTGTTCAGCGGTCTTTTAG
>JBJEJS010000128.1:0-3214 GCA_051878235.1 Candidatus Cryptobacteroides sp. | reverse complement strand
AAGGGGTCTATTTCCGTTGAGTCCGCCCCGGGCCACACCTGCTTCACTGTGGAGATACCGACCCTTAAGGCGGATTCCTTTGTCTATGACGACCTTCCGGGAGAGGATGTGGGGCTTCACGACTTGTCGAAGGTCTGGAAGCACGAGCGCAAGCCGATACTCCTTCTTGTCGAGGAGAATTCGGACATCAGGGAACTGGTTGCCGCATCCCTTGGAAAGGACTACACTTTCCTTCTGACGGGTGACGGGGATGAGGGAATCCGTCTGCTCGGCACAGAAAAAATCGACCTGGTCATCACCGGCTCGTCTTTCGGAGACCTCCGTCTGTGCCGTGAAATCAGGGAGAACCTTGCCACGACCTTCCTCCCTATCATCATCCTCGGGGGAAAGCCTGCCGACGGGGAACTGGAGAGAATCGAGCAGGTGGCGGACTGCGTGCTTACCAGGCCGTTCAGTATGAACAATCTCAACAACAAAATCATAAAACTTCTGATCAAGCACGAGGAATATCTTGAGAAGATCCGCCGTCAGTCGATGGCCCTCAACGGGATAGAGGATGTCGCATCGGAGGATTCGAGATTCCTGAAGGAGATAGGTGACATAACGGCACGCCATATCGATGACCCTGATTTTTCCGCATCGACTCTCTGTGAGGAAAGCCACTGGTCCTCAAAACAGGTCTACAGGAAGATAAAGAGCCTCACAGGCAAGACGGTCGTGGAGTTCATACGCGACGCAAGGCTGTCAAGGGCTGAACTGTATCTCCTGCAGAACCATCTGACGATAACGGAAATAATGTACAAGGTCGGCTTCACCACCCCGTCCTATTTCTCCAAATGCTTCAAGGACAGGTACGGTATGACCCCGACCGAATATCAGGCTGCGCACGACAAGGATTGATGGGTTTTGATTTAATAAACTCTTGGTCTTGGCAGAGTCAAAAAATTTTGACTCTGCTTTCGACTTTTGCTATATTTGCACGAAACAAATATAAGTAAATATGAGTAAATTCATATCGCGGGGGACCGTCTGTGCGGCGGTCCTGTTTTTCGTGACTTGGGCTTCCGTCCAGGCGCAGACTTTCAGGGAAAGGATTGCCTCGGACCGCGCGCTTGCAGGCGGGGTCTATCACCCTTACAGGTACGGCAGTCTGGATGACACTCCGGCCCCGAAGGGGTACAAGGCGTTTTATGTCTCGCATTTCGGGAGGCACGGGTCAAGGTATCACACGGACTACGGCTACTTCAAGGCTGCCCTTGACGGGCTGACGGCTGCGGAGTCGGAGGGGAATCTCACCGCCGAGGGGGCCGCGCTGCTGGAGGATATCAGGACTGTCGCAAAAGCGAGCGAGAAGATGGACGGGGCTTTGAGCCCGCTTGGAGGGCGTGAGCATCAGGAGATTGCACGCAGGATGTCGGCGCGTTTTCCTGATGTGTTCAAGTCGAAGGACCGCAGGGAGGTGGAATGTGTGTCAAGCACAATCCCGCGCTGCATCGTCTCGATGGCTAATTTCACTCAGGCACTTGCCGCCCTGCACCCTGAGCTGGAGTTCGAGTCGTTCTCAAGCCAGAGGCATTTTGAATATATAATGAAGGAGTCGTCTTACCACGATGAGGTCTCCTTGGGCGCGAAGCATCTGACAGATTCGCTCAGAAAGGTCAGATGCAGTTCGGACAAACTCTTCAAGACAGTGTTCAAGGATGTGGAGAAGGCGCATGAGAGCGTCGGGTCCGCGTCAAAGTTCATATATTCCGTTTATATGGCTGCGTCAATCTGTCCTGACCTGGACTTCACGGGAGTGGATATGATGAAATATTTCGACCTTGACGAACTTTGCGCCCAGGCGGAGGTCCGCTGTGCAAGGATGTACTGTATGTACGCCAATTCAGCCGAATATGGGGAGAAGAACATCAGGGCTGCGGATGACCTTCTGAGGGATTTCGTCACAAAGGCGGATGCCGCCCTCGCACCCGATGGCAGACGCGCTGCGGACCTGCGTTTCGGGCACGACACAGGGCTGCTCCCTCTGGCTGGCCTGATAGGCATAAAGGAGATGGCCGTGCGCTATCCGACTGACGGATGTTGGGAACATTGGGCCACTTGTGACAGGATTCCTATGGCATCGAATCTCCAGATGGTCTTCTACCGTTCAAAGAAAGGCGATGTGCTTGTGAAACTTCTCTACAATGAGCAGGAGACGGTCATCCCCGCTCTTGAGCCGTTCAGCGGACCTTATTACAGGTGGGAGGAACTCAGGGAATATCTGCTTTCCAGAATTCAGGAATATTGAATATTTCCCATATCTTTTAAGAAAATATGAAAAAATCCCTGTCGCTGCCGGCTGTCATTCTGTTCTTTCTGGCGGCAGCATTCTGTAATGCCCAGGACCTCAGGCTCGACCGCAGGGGGCAGTTCAAGATAGTCCAGTTCACGGATGTGCATTATGTCAAGGGCGACCCTAAGTCTGAGGGAGGCCTGGAGTGCATAAGGAAGATTCTCCGCAGCGAGAGGCCTGACCTGGTGATTTTTACGGGAGATGTCTCCTGCTGCGCCCCCGCGCTTGAGGGGATGAGGGATGTCGTCTCGATTGTCTCAAAGGCGGGAGTGCCTTTCTATGTCTGTTTCGGAAACCACGACAAGGAATATGACGCTACGAATGAGCAGATGTACGATATGATCCGCACCCTGCCCTCAAATCTTCATCCCGACAGGGGGACGGGCCCCGTGCCTGACATTGACCTGTGCGTCAGGAACAGTGACGGAAGCCCTGCCTTTGTCCTGTATTGCATCGATTCCCACTCCTATAAATGGGACACGGACGAATACGAGTGGATTACTGAGGAACAGATCGGCTCCTACAGGTCCCGCAGCGCGTCATATACTGCACTCAACGGGGGCGAACCTGTGCCGTCCCTGGCGTTTTTCCACATACCTTTTCCTGAATATGCCCTTGCCGCAGGCGACCAGGGAGCCGATCTTGTCGGGACAAGGATGGAGAAATGCTATTGTCCGAAACACAATTCGGGACTTTTTGACGCGATGAAGGAATGCGGGGATGTCAGGGCGGTCTTTGTCGGGCACGACCACGACAATGACTACTGCGTGATGTGGCAGGGGATTATGCTCGCCTACGGGAGGTATTCCGGTGGGGATTCCTCCTATCACAATGTCAGCAGCGGGGCAAGGGTAATCCTGCTGCATTCCGGGGGGCTTC
>JBJEJS010000127.1:0-3235 GCA_051878235.1 Candidatus Cryptobacteroides sp. | reverse complement strand
AAATTTTCCATTCTCGCGATGTTTGTTTTTCCTATACTTTTTCAGTGCCCTCGCTTTGACCGGGAATCCCAAGCGCCAGTTTCTTTTTCACATTAACCTGACAAATGATCATGCAAAGGCAGAAATTTGTATGTGCAGTGCTGTTTGTGTTATTCTCACCCGTGCTTTTCGCGCAAAATGTGAATATCAAGGGCACTGTTACCGACAAATCGACAGGTGAGCCAATCCCGTTTGCATTTGTCCTTTTCAAAGGGACAGGTGATATGAACTGCAATTCCTACATACGGTGCAGAAATCCTGCACCGTAACGGTAAAGAGCATATATTAAATAACGGAATATTCCATATTTCGGAAGTTATTTCATACATTTGCAGACTTTTCCGATGAACGGGAATGAAACTTATTTAATTAGATATAATGAAAAGGATTTTTAGTTTTATCGTCGTTCTGGCGGCATCAGCGTGCGCGCTTTTCGCACAGAGCCAGTTGCCGAACGACCCTGAAGTGAAGGTGGGGAAACTCGAGAACGGGCTGACCTACTACATCAGGCACAATGACAAGCCGCAGGGACGTGCGGAATTCTATCTCGCGACCAATGCGGGAGCGATCCAGGAGACACCTGACCAGGACGGTCTGGCGCATTTCCTTGAGCATATGTGCTTCAACGGGACAAAGAACCTTCCTGACAAGATGCTTCTGGAATACCTCCAGAAAATCGGAGCGGAATTCGGGCGCAACATCAACGCTTCGACGGGTGTGGAGCACACCACATATATGCTGAACAACATCCCTGTCACAAGGGAAGGCATCATTGACACCTGTATTCTCGTGCTCCACGACTACTCTCATTTCGTCACCTGCGACCCTGTCGAAATCGACAAGGAACGCGGAGTCATCATCGAGGAGAAGAGGACAAGGAACAACGCCTCGTGGAGGATGCACGAGAAATCCCTCCCATACATCTACGGAGATTCCAAATACGCTACCTGCACCCTCATCGGCAGCCAGCAGAATCTTGAGACCTTCAAGCCCGAGAGCCTGACGACCTTCTACCACACCTGGTACCGTCCTGACCTCCAGGCTGTGATTGTGGTCGGAGACATTGACGTGGACCAGATTGAGGCAAAAATCAAGGAGCGTTTCAGCGACATCCCTGCTGTGGAGAATCCGCAGCCGAAGGTTATGCCGGTCATTCCTGACAATGAGGCACCGAGAATCGGCATAATCACCGACCCTGAGGCCTCCTCAACGGAGATTACTATGCTCTGGAACAGCGAGGCCCCCCAAAAGGAGTTGAACAGCACGGATATGGGATTCTTCACCGAACTGGTCAAGGAGTACATCTCAACCATAATGAACGAGAGATTCTCCGACATTGCCTCCAGATCTGACGCTCCGTTCATCAGCGCGGATTTCGGAATCGGATCGCTCTGCGAGACTTGCGAATCGGTGTTCGGCGAGATTTCGTGCAGGAACTCGGAGGGCATCGCCGCCTACAAGGCATATCTGACCGAAGTGAGGAAGATGCAGAAATACGGATTCACGACCGCTGAGACGGCAAGGGCCAGGGATGTGATCCTCAGAAGATATGAGAAGGCAGTCGAGGGTGCTGCGACAAGGAAGAACAGCGAGTTCATCTGGTCGTACATCAACAATTTCTTCGACAACACTCCTTATATGACTCCTGAGACGGCATTTGAACTTGCCAAGATGATGTGCTCCACAATCAATGAGGGAATCTTGAACCAGATTGCTCCGCAGATAATCACTCCAAACAATATGGTCATCATCTACAAGGCTCCTGAAAAGGAGGGTCTGAGCCATCCTGCCGCAGAGGATTTCCTCGCCGCAATTGCGGAGGTTGACGCTTCCGAAATCAAGGCAAATGAGGAAGAGGCTGTCAATGAGCCGCTTCTTGACCCGTCCGCCCTTAAAGGCTCCGCAGTCAAGAGCGAGAAGGCCACTCTTCACGGAGCGACTGAATGGACGCTCAAGAACGGTGTCAAAGTGGTGGTGATGCCGACCGACTTCAAGAAGGACCAGGTCCTGATTGACCTGAGGCTCGAAGGAGGACTCACGCTTGTGGAGACTGAAGACCTGCCTTCATTCGAGGACAACATCATAGGGCTGTTCCGCAGCAACAGCGGAGTGTCGAAATTCCCTGCCACAACCCTGCGCAAGATGATGGCAGGCAAGTCCGTGAACGTCAATCCATACATCAACGCCATCAGGCACGGAATCTCAGGCTCAAGTTCGCCTAAGGATCTTGAGACCGCCCTCCAGTTGCTCTATCTGGAGTTCACCGACCCGCGTTTCGACAAGGATGAGTACCAGACAGGCATCTCACAGCTCAAGGCCGTTCTTCCTAACCTGATGACAAGGCCTGACTTCATCTTCAAGAACACTTTGACCAACACCCTTTACGGGAACAATCCGAGAAAGGTGGAACTGAATGAGGAGACCCTCGGGAAAGCGTCTCTCCAGACCATCGAGAAGGTTTACAGGATGCTGTTTAAGGATGCGGCTGGAGCGACAGTCTTCATCGTCGGCAATGTTGACCTCGCACAACTCAAGCCGCTTGTCGAGAAATACATCGGCTCCCTCCCTAAAGGCAAGAAGGTGACATCCTGGAAGGACAACACTCCGTCATTCGTGAGGGGCAGGGTGGTGAACGAGTTCAGCACGGCGATGCAGACTCCTATGGAGACCGTCATCCAGGTATGGTCGGCATATCTTCCTTACAGCGTGAGGAACGAGGTGCTGATGGATGCGGCCGCATACATTCTTGATATGGTTTATACCGACACCCTCCGCGAGGAGGAAGGCGGCACCTACGGGGCATCGGCCTTCATCGGTGTCCAGAAAGTCCCTGAGGAGCGTGTCGTGGCACAGGTGTATTTCACGACCAATGTGGACCAGGTGGCAAGGCTCCGCGAACTTGCGGTCAATGGTATGGAAAGCCTTGCTTCAGAGGGACCTACAGAGGAGCAGATCACAAGGACTGTGGAGAATTTCAGGAAGAAGGTGCCTGAGTCAAGAATCAGCAACAACTACTGGCTTGGCGTTCTTCAGGCATACTATAGCGCGGGCATCGACCGTGACACCGAATATGAGGCTGCCATCGCCGACATCAATGCCGAAAACATCAAGGCTGCCGTGAGGGCTCTCCTCGACGGGGGCAACTTCCTTGAAGTCGTGATGGGTCCTGCCGAATAGATCCCCGATCAGGTCGGGG